>JAZOCH010000001.1:0-15499 GCA_045596425.1 Acutalibacteraceae bacterium
TGTTCACCGGTCTGGTGTACTACAAGGATGAGCGCAAGGGGCGCTGGTTCGTAAAGCCGATGTACGCGCAGGGCGTTACGTTGCTCAAAGTGCTGTACATCGCTACATTGGTCACCGCGGTCATCGGCATCGGCTTGACGGCGATGCTGTTTAACCTCAAAATCATTCCGTCGCTGTACTTCCCCGTGTTCGGCGTTATTCTGGTGGGCGAGCTGTTCTTCTATTTTAACGGCGAATTTGCCATAAAGGAAGATTCCTCGCTGGAAGGGGAAGCTGACCGTGCGGAGGAGATGTGCGATTACACACTGATGCGCAATGTGTTGCGCCGCAACTTCGGGGATAAGCTGCTGGGAGAGAACACCACCGTGAATAACGGTCTGCTCTACTACCGCACCAACGAAGAGGTGCTCAGCGAGCTGGAAGACGCCGATGAGCCGGCAATCGAAGCCTATGCGGCGTTTATGGAGAGAAAAACGCGCGAGGGCTTGGTGCTGGACCAGAACTATCTGATGTCGGGCTTGGAGCTGCTCAAAGGCAAGAGCATCGTCTTTAACAACCCCTTCTACTACGACCTCGTTCCGTACATTTTCTATCCGATGAACCGCGCCATTCTGCGACGCAAGAAGGTGCTTATCGTCCTCGGCCGTCACGCGGTGGAGGGAGAGATCGAGGAGTGGTGCCGCAAGGGCTTGACCGCGGTCAACTACATCCCCTCTTTGTGGAACATCGGCGTGTTGGGGGATACCCCGACCGACCCCGAGGTGGGTATCGTTACCCGTTCTAAGGTACACGACCTTAAAATGCACGAGGCAAACGCGGCGTTCTTCGCGGACGTGGAGTTTGTGGTGCTGGTGGAGCCGTCCAAGCTGGTGGCGACGGCGCAGATCGGTCTAAACTCCTTGGTGCGCCACTGCCGTCGCGACGGCAAGCGCCTCGTGTTCTGCTCGACGGATAAAAACTGCGACGGCATCGTCGATGCGCTGTCGCATATTTTGATGACCAGCCTCGAAGAGGTCTCCGCGACTAACCGACCGGGCGGCACCTCGTCGTATATGTGTTGGGAGGTCGACGAGGAGCATTTGCAGCACCGTATGCTGCCCAACCTGTCGCGCTATCTCGGCGTCGGCACCGAGCTGTCCTTCACGGCGCTGAAAAACCAAATATCCAAGACCTATTGGTACGGCGGCGATGCGTTCCCTGTGCTGGATATGCACTGGATCGTCAAGCAATACCACTACGATTTGTTGCGCTATGCGGCATTGCCTGCACAGCAATCGGTGATGGATGAGGTGTTCCGCACCTCGTCAAATATGTGGGATGCCACCGCGGAGGATTATAAGTACGTGACGGTGGAGGACGAGAACCACAATATGTTTGAGGTTCAGCGTGAATTCTCCACCCGCGCCAAAAAGCAGGGCTTTATCAACGTTATTTCCACCGATTACCTGCTCAAAGACTATATGGCGGCAAACGACACCATCTTCCACGCCGACTCCAAGGCGATTCCGTACATTGTGGCGGACTACGCCAACACCGAGCGCAACGTTCTCTATCGTTTGTGCCTGCGATTGGCATCCTACCCCGTGTTGGAGGAGGAGATTCGGCGCGAGTTGGTGCTGATCGATATGGACGTTACGGACATTGCCGAAACGCTGTGGCAGAGCATCTGTCGCTGTTCGCAAAGCCTCGGTGACGCCGCACAGGGCGACCAAAACGACCTGCACATCCGTAAAAACGGCAAGGAATACGTGTTCTCTCGTTCGGTCATTGAGATGGAGCGCAAATACTCCTACAAGACGGGACGTATCGAGAATCTGTACAGCATCCGCAACGCGACCTTTGTGGACGTGTTTATGGGAGATTTGTGCAACGCGGAATATATCGCCGAAGATGAGAAGGGCGAAACGCTCTATCTCGGCAGTGAATTGCGCGGCCACATTTTCCAGAAGTATTTGCCCGGTCAGTTCTTCACCTTTGGCGGCAAATACTACGAGATGCTTCGTTTGAGCGGCGACGGCAAGGTCATCGTGCGTCGTGCGGCTGACCACATCGACGGACGTCCGCAGTATCGGCAGGTGCGCCGTTATGTTCTTCATTCGGCGGCAGATACCGGTCGTATGGGCGATATCCGCGACATCGGCGGCATCCGCGTGAGCAAGATGTTTGCCGACCTGTCGGTGGAAACGCCTGCCTATTGGAGCATGAAGAGGTATAACGATTTTGCCGACGGTCGCCGCACGGCCATCAACGGCGTGCCTGTGCGCGATTATCGCAACAAGCAGATACTGAAAATCGAGTTTGGTGACACCCCGTTGGCATCGCCGTCGGTGATAAAGACGGTCACGCTGCTCATCAACGAGATTTTCCGTACGCTGTACGCCGACAATCAGGATATGATTGTTGCCGTCACGGCAGGCGACGTGCAGGAGCCGCTGACCTATTCGCTGGACGGTGCGGCGGCACAGCCGAATTGCGTATATATCATCGAGGACAGCCAGCTGGATATCGGCTTGCTTGTCAGTGTTGAGCGCAACCTCAACCGCATCTTCTCCATTATGTGTGACTATCTGCAATGGCACACCGAAACGTTGGAGGAGAGCTTAAATCCGCCCACTGAGGAGGAGCCGACTCCCGACTATACCCAGACCGAGGAGGAGCAGGCAGAGGAGAAGAAGAAACGCGGCTTGCGTGGTTTCTTTGGCCGTATCGGTGGTTTCTTCGGGCGTATCGGCGGCTTCTTCAAGAAGCTGTTCCGCCGCAAGAAGAAGGGCGACGACACCGCAGAGGGTGAGGGGCAGCCTACGGGCGAGCCCAAGGAAAAGAAGCCGGGCTTCTTCGGCCGCATCGGGGCGTTCTTCAAAAAGCTGTTCGGGCGCAAGCCCAAGAAGGGGGACACCCCCACTGAGCAGCCGACAACACCCGAGGAGCAAGCGCCGACGGATGAGGAGCAAGTGCCCCCTGTCGAAGGAGAGGCGGATGCTCCGACAGCCGAGACTGAACAGCCTGAGCAGGCAGATGAGCCCGTGCAGGACGAAGCCCCCGAGCCGACCGAGGAAGAGCAGACCAGCGAGAGCTATATGCTGTTCTCTGCCGAGGGCGAACCGGCCGAGGGCGAGCAGGCAGAGCTGGAATTTGAAGCCGAGCAGGCACAGCGTGTCAGCGATACGGTGGCGTATATTCGCAAGCCGTATCACGAGCGCTATTATCTCTTGTATGGCTACGAGGCGATACCGAGCACAGTGGACGTGGATAACACGCTCGCGCTGCTCAAAGCCTTCAAGTATGACCACAGCTTCCTCGAACAGGCAAGAAACGGCCGCAACGAGGCAGAAAAGCTGGAAAAATCCTTTGACCCCAACCGTGCAGGCAGTCACTACTGTGACTTCTGCGGCGTAGAGCTGTTGGGCACGGAGTACGAGGTGTTGGCGGACGGCCGTGAGCGTTGTATGGCTTGCGGACGCACAGCGGTGAAGACCGAGGAGGAATTCAAGAAGCTGTACGAGGAAGCCATCCGCAATATGAAGGTGTTCTACGGCGTGGTCATTAACGAGCCTGTCAACATCAAGATGGTCAACGCGAAGAAGCTGCACAGCCGCCTCGGCAAGAGCTTTGTCCCGACGGGCAAGGCGGACGGCCGTGTGCTGGGTGTGGCAATCAAGGATAAGAACGGCTACTCCATTCTGTTGGAGAACGGTTCTCCGCGCATCAAGGCCACGATGACGATGGTGCACGAGCTGACACACATTTGGCAGTACCTCAACTGGAACGATAAGCAGATAAAGCAGTTGTACGGTAGAGACCTCAACCTGCAAGTCTACGAGGGTATGGCCAAGTGGAGCGAGATTCAGTACGCGTATCTCATCAATGAGCCGACCACCGCCAAGCGCGAGGAGATCATCACCCGTCTGCGCGAGGATGAATACGGTTACGGCTTTAACAAGTACGTGTCGGTATATCCGCTTTCGACCACCATTAAGTTGGACGGTGCTACACCGTTTGATGATGTGCAAAAGCCCCTGTAACAAAGCAAAAAGCAGGCTCGACCAATCGGTCGAGCCTGCTTTCTTATGCTGTTTAGCGCAGGAAATCGAGGTAACAGCGCGTGGTATCAAACAAGATATCGCCGTGGTAGGCGTTTTCCTGCCGCATGGTGTGATAATCGCCGTATTGACGGGTGAGCAGGACGTCGTACGCGGCAGGGATGTCGATGACGGTGTGTTCAAACGGCACCGTGCGCACCTCGGTAAAGGCGTCGGCAGGGAAAATAAGCCGTTCGTCGTCCGCCAAGAAGCTGATGGGACCGACCTGCTTCATTCCCTGCCCGTTATAGCGCGTACACGCCTTTTCCTTTTGCTTTAAGAAAACGCGGTAAGGGATGGGGGACAGCAGGATGTGCAGCAGGGATTTGAGCGGACGTTTATGTTGATTGGCAGGATACCGTACCGTGACGTTGAGCAGCTTTTCCCACCGTTTAACGGCGCGGCATTGCTTGCGGCGTGCGCGCGCGTCATCCGCCAACGCATCGAGGGGGAAGATGTCGATAAACACCCCTTGATTAAACGGATAACACCCTTTCTCCTGCACGAGAATGGCGGTGGTGTTGCTGTTGCGCAGTTGCGCGTGTCCGCGGCTGTACTGCTTGTCGTTGTACACGGTTTGAAAGAAGTAGGGCGCGGTAAATTCGCTGTCCGCAACGGCGAGTAGCTTGTCGTAATCCTCGCGCAGCATCATAATGTCGATGTCATCGTCCCACGGGATATAGCCCTGATGGCGCACGGCACCGAGTAAGGTGCCGCCCGAAGCGAAATACCGGAGATTGTGGCGGCGGCAGACCGCCTGAAAGCGGTCGAGCAGGGCAAGCTGTGTTGCCCATACGGCTTTCATCTCGGCGGTAACGGTGAAGCCGCACCGCTTTTCTTGTTGTAGAAATTCGGGTGGTATCGGCATAGCGTCCTCCTCTACTTGCTCAGTCGCTTGCGCAACGATTTCGCGACGTTCAGCCACACAGGGTCACGTACAAGAATAAGCAGAGCGGTGTAAGTGACCACGCCAACAGCGATTTGCAACAGCGTTGTTCCTACTGAGGGGGAGAGCGCCCGTCCGACGAGGTAGGTCGGCAGGAACATCACCGCCGACAACAGCAGATAGCGCAGACCAATCCCCAACAGCTTCGGCACCGAGACAAAGCGCGCCGAATAGGAGATGTATAAAACGGTAATAACCAATTCCGCCGCCAGCGAAGCAAACACCGCGCCGACCACACCGAGCAGAGGAATGAGGATGAGGTTGAGCAGGGAATTGCATACCGCACCGGCAATGATGGCGCGGTTACTGCGTGCGCGTTGGCCGCTGGGGGTGAGGTACAGCGTGCCGAGCACGTTGCTGGTGCCGATGATGAACAACAAGGGCGCAAACAGCATCATCAGAGGAATGACCGGCTCATAGCCGTCGCCGTAGAACCACGGCACAAAATCGGGAGCAACGGCAATCAGCCCTGCGGCAAACGGGAACGCCAGCAGGAACATAAAACGGAAGGTGCTGTGCAGGTGCTGTCGAATCTCTTTTTTGCGGTTTTTTCCAAACAGATACGATGTGCGCACCCCCACGACCACATTTAGCGAGGTGATGACGGTCATCAGCATATTCACCATCTTGTGCGCCTGCTCGTAATAGCCGTTGGCGGCCATATCCTTGGTGATGACACCAATCATTGTGCGGTCAAGCAGGGTGTACACCGAGGTGGCGATGGTGGGGATGAAATACACCAGCGTTTCGCGCAGGTGTCGTCCGAAGCGCAGCTTATGCAGCGGTACGGGCACCAACAGCTTAAACAGCCGAAACGACAGCGCCAGATTGGACACCAGCATACCGCCGCCTTGAATGATGAAATACAGTAGCAGGTCCTCGGGGCCGTCCACAAACGCAAAAATGCACACTAAGCTGATGAGCTTGACGGCAAAGTTGCGCACCGTCAGGGTCTTAAAGTTCTCCATCGCCTGGAAGAACCACGAGCAGTCCGCGCCAACCGTCAAAATAACCAGACCGGCGGCAAAATACAGGCGCATATCACTGCCGCTGATAACAATAAACAGTAGGTACAGTCCCAAGCACAGCAGGGTAGCGGCAAGACGGATGAAACTCAATTCCCAGAACAGCTTGGAGGCCTTGCGCGGATTGTCGCGCACGCGCGACACCTCGCGCGTACCGTAGGAGGAAAGACCAAGCGCCGCAAAGAGCGAGAAATAGGTGGCAATCGAATTGACGTAGCTGTACGTGCCGATACCGTCTGCCATCAGCGCACGTGCCAAATGCGGCGCGGTGATAAAGGGAATCAGCAGAGAGAAAATCTGAAAGCTCAGATTATACACGTAGTTTTTTCGGATGTTTCCCGTGGGCATGGTCTCACCCCCTTTTTGTGTGGAATAGGATAGTTATCCGATAAGGCTCTCGGCGGCCTCGACAGCGCGGCGGATAAACGCGCCGTCGCGCAATCGCGCGCCGTAGGCGGCGGCTTGTGCGGCCAATCGGCGGTAGTCGTCTTGGGATAGCGCCTCCAATATCGCAGGAAGCTCATCCAGTGAGTCCACCGCCAGTCCGAGGCCGTTGTCGATGATAAAGGGGGCAAGTGCCGCCCGTTTCCAGATGATGACGGGGAAGCCTGCCGCCAGATACAGCGAGGTTTTGTGGGGATTGTTGATGCGCAGATAATCGCCCGTTTGTCCGGCACAGGTGTCGGTCACGGGGCCGTCCCACACCAGCCCGAAATTGCCGCGCAGGTGTTGCACAAGCTCATCGGGTGGGAACGCGCCTTGGTAGACCAGCGTATCCGCCGCCTCATCCGCGGCAAAATGCCCCCCGTAGAGGTTAATACGTATATCACCGCCGAGCTGTCCGAGCCGATACACATACCCCGATTTTTCGGGGTGCAGATTGCCGGCAATCAGCAGGGTGCGGTCAAAAGTCTCTTGTGCGCCGGAGCTATTTTCCTCGCAGAGATAGTCAAATATACCCAGTACGGTCATTTTCTCGGTCGCCACCCCGTGGCTTGCCTGCAAGCGCTCCTTCATCGCCTCGTTATGCACGATAAGCGCATCGGCGGCGGCAAACAACTGCCGTTCAACGGGCAACAGCCGTGCCGCTTTTTCGGGATAGCGCAGGGATTCCACATCATGGAGGATAAGCACCGTTTTGAGTTGCCGTGCGGCGAGCACGCGGCAGAGGGTGGGGACGAATTTCTCGTTAAAGAAGCTGTAAATAGGGCACTGAATATACAATGTCGCCCCTTTGGGCAGGCGGGACAACCGCCATAATAGGCGCGCGAAGGTGGGGAGCTTGTCCACGCCAAAGCGCTCCTTGACCGTCAGGTCGGCGAGGTCGGACAGCGCGACACGCACGTCGTTTTTTGCCTTAAAGCCGGCATTATAAATGTCTCTTGGCAGTTCGGTCAGCAGATAGCCGTTCATCGCGTCCCCTCCCGTGTGTCCGCCAGCAACGCCTGCACGTTGATGGCCTGCGTGCGGATATCGTAGCCTGCGGCGGCGAGCTGTGCGTGCGTGTCTGCGCGCGGCAGACGCGCGGCATCCGTCAGCGCTTGCGCCCAACCGTCCACCCCTGCCGTAAGCGGCAGGAAGGTCACCGCATCGGTCAGCTTTGCCTGCGTGGACACCGTATCTGCGACAACCGCGTGTAAGCCGGCGGCTTGGGTTTCTATCAGCACGACGGGCAGTCCCTCAAACAGCGAGGGCAGGGCAAATACGTCCATCCCCTGCAACAGACGGGGAATGTCCTCTCGCACGCCGCCGAAGATAACCGCCTCGGCGACACCCAGCGTGTGCGCATACGCGCGCAGCATCGCTTCGTCCTCGCCCTGCCCGATGATGAGCAGGCGTGCATCGGGGGTTGCGGCATACACACGCGCAAATGTTTCCAAAAGAAACCGCTGATTTTTCTGAAAATGCAGGCGCCCGATATGTCCGATGACCAGCTTATCGGTCAGCCCCAGCTCCTCGCGTACTGCCAGCCGTGTGTCGGCATCGAATGTGAACAGGGAGCAGTCGATCGCGTTGGGAATCTCGCGGTAGCGGTCGCTCGCGAGGATTTTAGCGGAATAAAAGAACGCGCCTGCCTTGCGCGAGCATGCCCAAAAATCGGTGGCGCAGCGGTGAATACGGCGGCGGTTAATTGCGTGCAACCGTCCGCGCAGACGGCTGTCCATATTCTGCGAATTATGGCTGTGCACGATGCGGCGCGGAATGCCGTACCGCTTCGCCGCTTTGAGGTAGTCGATGTTGGCAAGACTGCACGTGTTCATCCACAGCACGGCATAGTCCGCGGCGTGTTGCTTAAAAAACGCCGTTAATTGCTTGCGGTAGAGATAGGGATTCTTGCTGCGTGCGCAAATTTTGAACACGCGCGCGCCGAGAGAAACGATCTCGTCCTCGTAAGCGATGGTTTCGCAGTTGGTGAGAAAGTCCAGATGCACCTTACTGCGGTCAATGTGGCGCAGATACGCCATCAGAAAGCTTTCTACCCCACCGGGATTGTCGTTCATACCGAACACCAATACGTTTGTCATTAGCGGTTCTCCTTATCGCGGCGATGGCGGTTTTGCCATTGGCGCAGACGGATGATGCCCTGTAACAGGCGCAGATGGTTGTGCTTTGCTGCCGCATAAGCGAGTCGCTTGACAAGGGGCGCCTCGTTTAGGACGGCACGGTCCAGCGCACGGCGAAAAATCGGCATTGCCAGCACGGCGGCGGCGTCCTGCCGTTGCGCGTGGGCGGATTTCTCGGTACAAAAGACGTCGTGCACCAATAACACCAATAAATTGTCCAACACGTAGAAGTGAAAAGCCTTGCGCACGGCATCGCTCTCGTTTTCGAGATGCCGTGCGGTGGTTTCCATTGATTGACGGTAACGCTGTGCCAGCCCCGTTTGTCCGCGCACCGCGGAAAATTCCCGTAAGGTGTAGTGGTAGACGGGCGTGCCGACTACCGCCAGCGCGCGGCAGTCCGCCAGCAGACGCAGCAGATAATCGCTGTCCTCGGCGTGGGTGAGCGTTTCGTCAAAGCGCACCGCGCTTTGTTGCAGGAAGGCGGTGCGGTAGAGCTTGCCCCACACTGTGAGATAACGGGTGGGATGCCGCAGAAAGTGAACGCGCGCCTGCTCGATCTGCGCTCCCTCGTATACGGCATCCGCCGCGGCGCCCCCAACGATTACCTCACAGGTCGGGTGCGCTTTTGCCGCACGCAAAAAGACCTCGAAGGCATCGGGCAGTAACCGATCGTCCGCATCGAGGAAGGTGGTGAATTCTCCGCGCGCTTCGGCAATGCCGCGGTTGCGCGCAACAGAAACGCCCTTATCGCTGTGCAACAGCCGTACGCGGCTGTCCTGCCGTGCCAATCGCTCGCCGACGGCGGCGGTATCGTCGGTCGCGCCGTTTTCGATGAGCAGAAGCTCCCAGTCGGTGACCGCTTGTGCGCACACACTGTCGTAGCAGTGTTGCAGATACTGTGCGGCATTATACGCCGGCACGATCACCGAAATGCGGCAGGACAGTTGCTCCATAGGCTGTTTCACCTCGCTTAAAGGCATAATATTATATCTTATATATACTTTGTATGCTATCATAAAAGCGGTATAATGTCAATATCCCCCACGTGCAACATAGTATGCATAAAGCGCCGATGCCACAGATCGTGCGGCATCGGCGCTTGGTGTATTCGGGGTTATTTTTGGGTGGCGACAGCCTTTTGAGCGAAGGTGTTGTTGACCACCTTGCCGTAGTCGGCGGTCTTGGTCAGCTCGCCGGCTTCGGTCATCACGCTTTGCAGGCGGTCAAAGCCGTCTTTGCCCATCACGGGGGTGGCGTTCCACGCATCGATGGCTCGGTAACTCTCCACTGCCTTGGTCAGCAGCGCAAGGTCGGTGTCGGGGAACTGGTCCGCCACCGTTTCGGCAATTTCCGCGGCGGAGTGGGTGGCTACCCATTGCTGTCCGCGGTACACCGCGTTTACAAAGCGCTGAATGAGGTCGTTGTTCTTCTCAATATAGCTCTTTTTGGCGAAGTACGCGGTGTAGGGGATGTCGCCCGAGGCTTCCCCGACAGAGGCGACGATGTACCCCTGCCCCTGCTGTTGCAGCATCGAGGCGGTCGGCTCAAAGGCGGTGACGTAGTCTCCCGTACCGCCGGTAAACGCCGCGGTCATCATCGCGTATTGCACGCTGTTATCCAGCGTGGTGTCGGTGGCAGGGTTGATGCCGTTCTTGCGTAGTACGTGTTCCAGTGTCATATACGGCACGCCGCCGCGACGGCCGGGGAGAACCACCTTGCCTTTGACCTTATCCCACGTGAAGTTATCGTCCTTCTCGCGCCCGATGAGGAAGGAGCCGTCACGCTGGGTGATTTGCGCAAACACCTGTGTGTAGTCCTCGTTACCCTCGTTGTAGACGTAGATGGACGCCTCGGGGCCGGCAAAGCCGATATCCATATTGCCCGATAGCACCGCCGCCATGACGGTATCGGCGCCCTGCCCGTTGGACAGCTCGACCTCAATGCCCTCCTCGGCAAAAAAACCCAGCGCGATGGCGGCGTATTGCGGCGCGTAGAAAATGGAGTGGGTGACCTCACACACTCGTACCTTTTGGATGCCGTCGGTGGTTTCCCGACAGCCGACAAGACCGATGGCGATCAGGGCAACGGCGGCAAGCACCGCCACCCCCTTGCGAATGGTAAGCTTCAATGAAAACGCATCCTTTCATCCAAAGTTAATGCAGGCCGAAGCGTCGCCCGACCAGCTTTTGCAGTATGGCAACGGCTTCGTACAGCAGGGCGGCAGTCACGGCGAGTATGATGACACTCCCCATCACCAGATCCATCTTAAACACTTGACCGCCGTAGACGATGAGGTATCCCAATCCGGCACGGGACACCAGAAATTCGCCGGCAATCACCCCGACCAGTGACAGACCGATATTGACTTTCAGCGAGTCAAACAAGGTCGGGATGTTGGCAGGAAACACGATTTTTTGGAATATCTGCCGCTTTGTCGCCCCGAAGGTACGTGCCATACGGATGGCGTTTTCGTCGGTATCGCGAAAGCCCGACAGCATTTCGAGCACCGTCACGACCAGCGAGATGGCGAGTGCCATAAACACGATCGCCTTGGTGCCTGCGCCGGCGATGATGATAATGACGGGGCCGAGGGCGATTTTGGGCAGGCTGTTGAGCACGACGAGGTACGGCTCACTGACCTTGGAAATAAAGCGATTCCACCACAGGAGTATCGCCAGCAGCACGCCTGCCGCCGCGCCCAGCAAAAAGCCTGCCAGCGTTTCTCCGACGGTGACCTGTATGTGGTACAGCAGATCCTCTTGGAACATCGTGCGATAGGTGCGCAGGATTCGGGAGGGCTGACTGAAAATGAAGCTGTTTAACCACCCCAGTCGTGCCGCTCCCTCCCATGCAAGCAGAAAAAGTGCCAGCACACCGAAACGGCATAGGCGGATGCGGCGTGCGAGCTGCTTGTTCTGTTTAAGGTAGAGAGTTCTCTCCGGCGACAGCGCCGACTGATTTGAGTGCTTCATTCATCCCCAGTTCCTTCCATATGTGATTGAAGTATTGACCGAATTCGGGCTGATTACGGCAGGTGAGGGGAGTGCGGTTGTCCATGGCAAAGCGGATGGGGAGCATTTCACGGATGACCGCAGGGCGCCCCGATAGGATGATGACCTTGTCGCCCATACTGATGCTTTCGGGGATGTCGTGGGTGACCATCAGGGTTGTCACCTGCTCGCGTTTGATGATGCGGTAGACATCCTCGGTGACCTCCAAACGGGTTTGGTAATCCAGCGCGGAGAACGCCTCATCCAACAATAAAATATCGGGATTGATGGCCAGCGTGCGGATAAGTGCCGCGCGCTGACGCATACCGCCCGAGAGCTGGGACGGGTGACGGTCGGCAAAGGCGGAAAGACCGTAGGTTTCCAGCAGACGGTCCGCGCGCTCGCGCATAGTCGGGGTGAGCTGATGACGGATTTCCAGCCCGAACAGCACGTTTTGCCGGATGGTGCGCCATTCGAGCAGGTTATCCTGTTGCAGCATATACCCGATGTGACTGCTTGGTCCACGCACCGCTTCGCCCGCAACCGTTACGCGCCCGTCGGTGGCGGACAGCATACCGGCGATGATGGACAGCAGGGTGGATTTTCCGCAACCGCTGGGTCCGACCATACTGTAAAACTCGCCCTTTTCCATCGAAAAGTCAATATCCTGCAAGGCGACTGTCTCGCCGTCCTTCGACTGATAGACCTGTCGCAGATGCTCCACCGTCAAGATTGCCACGTTGCTCACCCTTTCGTCTTTGAGGTCTCCTATACCAGTGTATGCGCTCGGCAGGCGGTGGTGAGGAGCTTTTATTGGAAGAAAAAACAACCGCATTTTTAGAAATAAATGCCAAATTTCCTGCGCGCGCCCTTGACAAGAGTTGGTTAAATGGTGTAATATAGTAGGCGGTAAGGTTTTGCTTTGTGCAGACCGAACCGCTTGTCAGCGACTGCGTGCGGAGGCAATATGCCGCGGCGGTCGCATCGGTGTAAATCGTTTTTCGGCGCCCCCGTGGGGGTTTACCCGTATATAGATACGGCTTTTTGAATAACACGAATCGGGTTTGGCGATTCGTTTGGTCTTTCAAAATTGAACAAGTCCCTCGGGAACGCCTTAAAGCCCGTAAACAACATTTTACAGGAGGTGTATCCCCAATGCCAGTTTTTGAACTGCCCGTGTTGATCGGCGCCGCTGTGGGCGCGTTGGTCATCGGCGGATTGGTGGCGGCGCTGATTGCCTATCGCGCCGGTATTGCCCACCGCAAGAAGACGGCGGAGGCGCGCATCGGCTCTGCGGAGACCGAGGCTGAGCGCATCCTCAAAGATGCCCGTACACAGGCGGAGGCTGCCAAGAAGGAAGCCATCGTCAAGGCAAAGGACGAGATCTATCACCTGCGCAACGAGTCCGAAAAGGAGATCAAGGAGCGCAGAGCAGACGTGCAGCGTCAAGAGCGCCGTCTGCAACAGAAGGAAGAAACTCTCGACCACAAGATCGACAACTACGAAAAGAAGGAAGAAGCCCTGCATGAGCGCCAGAAAGAAGTGGAGGCGCGTATGTTGGACGTGGAGGCGCTCAAAAAGAGCCAGTACGAGCTGCTCGAACGTCTCTCCGGCTTCACCAAGGAGCAGGCGAAGGAGTATTTGCTCAGCAGCCTGAGCGAGGAGCTGCAACACGACAAGGCGGTCAAACTCGCCGAGTACGAAACCCAGCTCAAAGCGGAGGCGGACCTGCGCGCACGCGCGGTCATCTCCCACGCCATTCAGCGCGTGGCGGCGGATCAGGTCGCGGAGAGTACGGTGTCTGTGGTGCCGCTGCCCAACGATGAGATGAAGGGCCGCATCATCGGTCGCGAGGGTCGTAATATCCGCGCCATCGAAACGCTCACCGGTATCGACCTCATCATCGACGATACCCCCGAGGCAATCACGCTGTCCGGCTTTGACCCCGTACGCCGTGAGATTGCCCGTATTGCGATGGAGCGCCTCATTTCCGACGGCCGTATCCATCCGGCGCGTATTGAGGAGATGGTCAACAAAGCTCGCCGCGAGGTGGAGAACACCATTAAGGCGGAGGGCGAGCGCGCTATTCTGGAAACGGGTCTGCGCGGTATGAATCCCGAAATCGTCAAACTGCTCGGTCGTCTGCGTTACCGTACCAGCTACGGACAGAACGTGCTTGACCATTCGATGGAGGTTGCGTTCCTGTCGGGTATTATGGCGAGCGAGCTGGGCATTGACCCCGAGATTGCTCGTCGTGCCGGTCTGTTGCACGATATCGGTAAGTCCGTCGACCATCAGGTCGAGGGCTCGCATATCGAAATCGGTGTGGACATTGCCCGTAAGTACAAAGAGAGCGAAGCCGTTGTGCACGCCATTCAGGCGCACCACGGCGATGTGGAAGCCAAGACTGTGGTTGCTTGCCTTGTGCAGGCGGCGGATGCGATCTCGGCGGCACGTCCCGGCGCTCGCCGCGAGAATCTCGAAAACTACATTAAGCGTTTGGAGAAGCTCGAAGAGCTGGCGAACAGCTTTGACGGCGTTGAGCGGTCCTTCGCCATTCAGGCAGGTCGTGAGGTGCGCATTATCGTGCGCCCCGACAAGGTCTCGGACGACGAGATGGTTATTCTCGCTCGCGACATCGCCAAGAAGATCGAGTCCAACATGGACTATCCCGGTCAGATCAAGGTCAACCTTATCCGCGAAAATCGCGCGGTCGACTACGCGAAATAAGCAATATAGCAAACCGTCCATCGGAATTTCCGATGGACGGTTTTTTGTGCAACCGTAAATCGCATTGTAGGGGCAGGCGTCCTCGACTGCCCGTAAGATATGCACAAACGGAAAACCCCATCCACGTTGATGGCACTGTGGATGGGGTTGTTTACGTTTATTTCTTCATCGCGATGGCTTCTTTTGCCTTCGCAACGATGTTGTCGGCGGTGAGACCGTAAACTTTGAGCAGTTCGGTTGCAGGACCCGACTGGCCGAAGGTGTCGTTGACACCGACGCGCACGACGGGCACGGGGAGCGTTTCGCACACGACCTCGCTCACGGCGCTGCCGAGTCCGCCGATGATGTTGTGCTCCTCTGCGGTGACGATGGCGCCTGTTTCCTTGGCGGCGGCGACGATTGCCTCGCGGTCGATGGGCTTAATGGTTGCCATATTCAGCACGCGCGCGTTAACGCCCTCGGCTTTGAGTGCCTCGGCGGCTTCCAGCGCGGCGCTGACCAGCAGACCCGTGGCGATGATGGTGACGTCGTTGCCCTCGGTCAGCGTTTTGGCCTTACCGATGACAAACGGGTCGTTCTCGTCCGTAATAACCGGCACAGCCAAACGACCGAACCGCAGATATACGGGGCCGTCCACCTCGGCGGCGGCAAGCGTCGCCTTTTTTGCTTCGATGGCATCGGCAGGGTTGAGCACGATCATACCGGGGATGGAGCGCATCAGCGCAAAATCCTCACAGCACTGGTGCGTGGCACCGTCCTCGCCGACCGAGATGCCGCCGTGGGAGGCGCCGATTTTCACGTTGAGGTGAGGGTAGCCGATGGAGTTGCGTACCTGCTCGAATGCACGGCCGGCGGCAAACATCGCAAAGGAGGAGGCAAACACCAGCTTGCCGGTGGAAGCCAGACCGGCGGCAATGCTCATCATGTTGCCCTCGGCAATACCCACGTCGATGAAACGCTCGGGGCACGCCTTTTTGAAGGTGCCGGTCTTGGTGGCGGCGGCCAGGTCGGCGTCCAGTACCACCAGGTTGTCGTATTCCTTGCTCAGCTCAACCAGCCCTTCGCCGTAGGCGTCACGGGTGGCCTGCTTGATAACCTCTGCCATAACTCAACCCTCCAGTTCTTTCAGCCGGGCGGTCAGCTCCGCCATGGCGATGTCGTACTG
>JAZOCH010000002.1:0-3497 GCA_045596425.1 Acutalibacteraceae bacterium
ATAAAAAATTCTCCTTTCCAATCGCCGTCAAGGCAGACCAAAGGAGAGTAGAAAAACATCCTGCAGCGGATGCAACGGCGCATCACAAGCTCCGACACTCGGAGCTTCTCGTTTACGGGCAACTTCCCATCCCGTAACACTAAGCGCACACCGTCTACTCTGCAACGATCTATTGCCTATTGTATACCTCCAAGCGGCATTCGTCAAATACTTTTTTGCTTCGCGCGATTTTCCGTGAATTTTGCCTATTGACTTTATTGGTTAAAGTGCTATAATGTCCGCTTGGAACAAACAAATTCTCCTTAGAAAGAGATGAATACTATGCAAGCGTTGCTCAGCTTATCCATCGCGGTGTTTGCGGGACTAATGCTTTCCCGCCTCGCCAAAAAAGTGAAACTCCCTGCCGTCACCGCCTATCTGGTGGCCGGTATTCTTGTCGGCCCGTACGTACTCGGCGCCTTCGGCGTGACGGGGCTTGGTTTCGTCAGTATGGACGATATCAAAACGTATAGCATCCTGTCGGATGTCGCGCTTGGCTTTATCGCCTTCTCCATCGGCAATGAATTCCGCCTCGCGCAGCTCAAAAAGACGGGACGGCAAGCCACCATCATCGGTATCGTGCAGGCGGTGTTTACCACCCTGCTGGTAGATGCGGCGCTCATCGGTCTGCATTTCCTCATCCCCGATAAGCTTCCTCTACCCTCCGCCATCATCCTCGGCGCGGTGGCTTCGGCGACCGCCCCTGCCGCTACACTGATGGTCGTGCGCCAATACAAATCCAAAGGACCGCTCACCGACATCCTTCTCCCCATCGTCGCGCTCGACGACGCAGTAGGTTTGGTGCTGTTCGCCGTGTCCTTCGGTATCGCCCGTGCGCTGATGGCAGGACACGTCGATGTTATCTCCATCATCCTCGAACCGATTTTGGAGGTCGTTTGCTCGCTGCTGCTCGGTGCCGTGATGGGCTTTTTGTTCAATTTCTTCGAGCAGTTCTTCCACTCACGCTCCAAGCGTATTGCGATGTCGGTCACCTTCGTGATGATGACCGTCGCTCTGTCGATGCTGGAATTCCGCGTCGGCGGCGTGCATATCGCGTTTTCTCCCCTGCTGGTGTGTATGATGCTCGGCACCATCTTCTGCAACATCTGCGACTTCTCGGAAGAGCTGATGGACCGCGTAGACCGCTGGACGGCCCCGCTTTTTATCCTGTTCTTCGTTATCAGCGGCGCCGAATTGGAGCTGTCGGTGTTCCACGACCCCGTCATTGTGTGCGTGGGACTGGTATATATCATTGTCCGTTGCCTCGGCAAATATTACGGCGCGCGCAGCAGTGCCTCACTCACCAAGTGCGACCCCAACATCGTTAAATACCTCGGCATCACCCTGTTTCCGCAGGCAGGCGTGGCGCTCGGCATGGCCATCAAAGCAGAGGCGCTCGGCCCCGAGGGTGCCATCGTCGCTAACATCACGCTGTTCTCGGTGCTTATTTATGAGCTGGTCGGTCCGTTCCTCACCAAAATCTCCTTGCAAAAGGCAGGCGAGATTTATCCCGAGGGTAAGACCAGCGCCCGTGACATCGCCCGTCAGGAAAAGGAAGCAAAGAACGCTTAATTCTCACCAACCGCGATCGATTCGGTCGCGGTTGGTGTTTTTTACAAGCCGCAAACTCCATCGTAGGGGCGCATCACGATGCGCCCGTTAAATTTAGCGCAAGTCAACACGGGCGATTCGTGAATCGCCCCTACGAACCGTTTTTTTACTTGTATAATAACTTTCCTCTTGACAAAGGCGCCAACCTCGCATATACTATATTTAACAATTAAGTTAAATGTTAAATTTGGAGGTGCTTTATGGGACTGCAAAACACATTGCGCGCACTCGCCGACCCAACGCGCAGGGATATTCTCAACCTGCTCAAAAAGGGGACGCTGTCCGCCGGCGAGATCACCGCGCATTTTGATGTCCCCGCCGCGGCGGTTTCGCGGCACTTGTCGGTGCTCAAAGATGCCGACCTTATCCGTGACGAGCGCGACGGCAAATTCATCCGCTACACACTCAATGCCTCGGTGCTGGAAGAGGCACTGCTGTGGCTGACTGATCTGAAAGGAGAAAAGTCCAATGATTAAGAAAAATATCAAAACTCTTTTGCTTACCTCGTTGGTTATCTTACTGCCGATATTGGCCGGCGTTATTCTGTGGGATAAGCTCCCCGACAGCGTACCCATTCATTTCGGCCCGAACGGCGAGCCCGACGACTATGCAGGTCGCGCCGTTGCGGTGTTCGTGATGCCGCTCGTGCTGCTTGCGGTCCACTGGCTCTGCACGCTGGGCACCGCCGCCGACCCGAAGCACAAGAATATTGACGGCAAGCCGTTCGGGCTGGTGCTGTGGATCTGTCCGATGATCTCCTTGCTGGTAAACGGCGTTGTCTACGTCACCACACTTGGCATCGCCATCAATATTATGATGATCTTCGGTCTGTTCTTCGGCTGTCTGTTCGTGGTAATCGGCAACTATATGCCGAAATGCCGTCAGAGTTACACCATCGGCATCAAACTGCCGTGGACACTGAACGACGAGGACAACTGGAACCGCACCCATCGCTTTGCCGGACGGCTGTGGACCGTCGGCGGATTGTTGGTTATTGTCACCGCTTTCTTGGGGGATGCATTTATATTCGTCTTTCTCGCCCTCGTTCTGCTGATGGTGATTATCCCGACCGTGTATTCCTATCGGTTATATAAGAAAACGAAATGAGGTGCCGATGATGCTCTCTCGCATACAAGCCATACAAACTGCTCTGCCGACAGGCACGGCGCTGCTCGTCAAAAGCGCGGCTAACCGCCGCTGGTTAACGGGATTTGCCGCCAGTGACGGGTTTATGCTTCTCTCGCGCGAACGGGCGGAATTTTTCACCGACTCGCGGTATATCGAGGCGGCGCGTGCTGCCGTGCGGCATATCGCCGTGACGCTATCCACCGACGCGACAGCACACATCAAAACGTGGTTGACCGAGGAAGCGCTCAGCACGCTGTATATCGAAACCGATGCAACCACCGTACGCTCCCTTGCCGCACTGCGCAAAGCGCTCGACGGCGTGACGGTGTGCGAGGAGGATACCTTTGACCGCCTCATCGCTGACGGGCGGTGTGTCAAATCCCCTGCCGAGCTTGCCGCCATACGGCAGGCACAAGCGTTGACGGACGACACCTTTGCGTATATCTCCGAACGCATCGCCGCAGGGCGCACCGAACGCGACGTGATGCTGGATATGGAGACGTATATGCGTCGACTGGGCAGCGAGGGCGTAGCGTTTGATTTCATCGTCGTGTCAGGCAAAAACAGCTCCCTGCCGCACGGCGTCCCTACGGACAAGGTCATTGAACGCGGCGATTTCGTGACGATGGATTTCGGTGCGGTGATTGACGGTTATCGCTCGGATATGACACGCACCGTCGCCATCGGCGCAGTGAGCGAGGAGCAACGGCAGGTGTACG
>JAZOCH010000003.1:0-5532 GCA_045596425.1 Acutalibacteraceae bacterium
CGACACTTATTCGGCGCTGAACACCCCTTTGTTCCGTTTCCTGCGCCCCACGACCAAGGCGCAGGCGGAGGAACTGATTGCAACCGAGGAGATTCACTTCGCCATTTGTGATATTATCGGCGACGAAGCACCCACCCTCAACATCGAGGATACCGCCTCCGACGGGCGTAAGCTGATGGATACGCTTATCAAGGAGCGTGTCCCCGTGTTTGTCAACAGCTCCGCCGACCGCATCATCAACAGTGAGGAACGGCAGGCACTGCTGGAAAGCGGTGCGGAGGGCTTCTTCGAACAAGAAAGCCAAGAGCAAATGGCGCACACGCTGACCGAAATCAGCAGCCGTGTACATACCGAAAAAATGCTTCGCGAGCTTGGCCGCGCCCGCAAGGTGCTGTCCTTCGACTGCGTATACGATTGGGACGGCAAGCAGGACGGTATTATCCGCCTGTCCAATCTGCGCATCATCCCTGCCATTGACGCACAGGACCAAGCGGATATTGCCGGTCTGTGCGCCACCGATACCACCTTCGACAGCATCATCGGCGCCGAGGATGCCAAGGCGGAACTCAAAGGCTTCCTCTCCTACCTCAAAGAGCCGCGCGCCTATGCGCGCAACGGCGTTCCTGCGCCCAAAGGCATTATCCTCTACGGACCGCCCGGCACGGGTAAAACGATGCTCGCCAAGGCTCTCGCGCACGAATCGGGGGCAACCTTTATCGCCACGCAGGGAAACAACTTCCTCAAAGGCAATTTTGGCGGTGGCGCGCAGGAGGTCAAGCGACTGTTCTCGCTGGCACGCAAGTACGCCCCCTCGGTGCTGTTCATTGATGAAATTGATATCGTAGCAAAGAACCGTATGACAAGCGGTGTTGCCGGCGACGTCGTCAACGCCCTGCTCAACGAGATGGACGGCTTTGCGACCAACACCTCCCGTCCCGTATTCGTGCTGGCAGCGACCAACTTTGACGTGTCCTTCGGCCGTGAAAGCGCGCTCGACCCTGCACTGCTTCGCCGCTTTGACCGTCGCATCTTTGTTGACCTGCCCGACCGCCGCGAGCGACTGGATTTCATCCGTAAGCGTCTCGGGCGCAGTCGTCAGCAGTTGTCCGACGAGATGATTGAAAATATCGCCCTGCGCTCAACGGGTATGAGCCTTGCAGAGCTGGAATCGGTCATTGATTTCGCCCTGCGCTCTATGCTGCAACACGGGCAGGAAGCGTTGAACGACCGTATGTTTGACGAAGCATTTGAGACCTACCGCTTCGGCGAAAAAACGGATTGGGATGCGGAGCTTCTTCACCGCATCGCGGTACACGAGGCAGGTCACGCCGTGCTCCACTTCCTCGAAGGAAACAAGTCCTCCTACATCACCGTTTCCGGTCGGAGCAATTTCGGCGGCTACACCCATTACCTTAACAATCAAACCGTGCAAACGAAAAAACGCTTGCTCAGCCATATTCGCAGCATACTCGGCGGACGGGCGGCGGAAATCCTCTTCTTCGGGGAAGAGGACGGCATCTCCTCCGGCGCGGCGAGCGACCTGCGCAGTGCCACCCAGATTGCTACCCAGATGGTCACTGCCTACGGTATGAGCGAGCAATACGGTCTTGCCAGCAGCGCAAACGCCCCCGTGGGCGAAGACGTCCTCAAACTGTGCAACGACATTCTGCGGCAAGAGCTGGATAACGGCATCGCGCTGCTGACCGAAAACCGCGCCAAAATCGATGCACTGGTGCAGGCGCTGGTGGATAAAAACCACCTGCTCGGTCACGAAATCGAACAAATTCTCACGAAATAAGAGGGATGGCTATGCAAATCGGATGTTTTGTTATTTCGCTGACGTTGCTTGTGCTGTTCGGTATCATCAGCATCATCGAACGGCAGGCGAAAAAACTCGGTGAAACACCCCGTTGGGTACTGCTGGTGATGAAATTCATCCTGCTGGTTCTGGCAGGCGGTACACTATTCTTCGGATATAAATTTTCCAACGATATATCCTTTAAAGGCGTGGCGGAAAGTCTGTACAGCGCGATAAAGCTGTTCTTTGCCGACGGCTCTCTGTATGATTCGCTCAACGCACCCCTCGATGCTAACAGCAAGCTGGGTATCGCGTATTTTGCGCTGTATTACGTTCTGTGTGGGGTGGCGGTGTATTGCACTGCCGCCGCCGTCATCTCGCTGTTCAAGAACTTTGCCGCCCTGCGCGAGCTTAAACGCCGCGGACGGCGTAAAAATCTGTGCGTGTTCAGCGAGCTCAACGAGCGCACGCTCGCCATCGCGCACAGTATTCTGGAAAACGGCGAAAAAACCCTCGACGAACAGACGCCCGTTTATTTCTATACGTGTTCCCCCTACGAGCTGGACAGCTCTGCGAAGAAGCTTTCCTTTGTGTTTTGTGAGGTGTTTGAACAAAACTCCGAAATCAGCTATGAGCTCAAAAAGGACGCCGACAAGCTGGGAGCATTGTGCCTGAAATACGATATTGCCGAGGTGCACGCGCGTCTGCGTGACAAAGGGTGCTGGCGCAAAAGCTACAAACACCTCACGCGGTATTTTCTTGCCGGTGAAAACGAGGCGGAGAACGTGCGGCAGGCAACCGTTATCGCGGCGCAGGAAAACGCCGCGGACAAGGATAAGCGCTGGCGTAACCTTGCCGTCTTTGCTCTGGCAAGCAGTGAGGCGAACGGCGAGGTGCTCAACTCCCTCAACGCCGTTGAGCAAGATAAAGCCACCTTCTTTGTGCGGCGCATAAACCCTGCCGTTTTGCTGGCCTACGACGTGATCGCGGACAAGGCGCATTATCTGGCGGATAAGGACAACCCCGACAAAGATCTCACCGTGTTGGTCGCCGGTATGGGACGCTACGGCGAGGAAATCGTCAAGATGCTGTGCTGGTTCTATCAGCGGCGCACGGGCGGCATCACCGTCCACGTTGTCGATCGCGAGGTTGGACTGCGCGACCGTATGCTGGGGCTGTATCCCGAGCTGGTCGACTACACCGCCCCCGACGATGCCGTCGAGGATGCACGCTTTTCGCTGGTGTTTCATGAGGGCGTTGACCTGTTCAGCGGCACGTTCAGCTCCCTTCTGTGCGAACAGCTCGCGCACATTGACGCCGCCTACATCTCGCTCGGCGACGACGATAGCAACGCCGAAGCGGCGATGTTTATCCGCCGCTTGCTGGACCGCGCACATTACACCGATATTGCCGAGCAAAGCGGCGATTATCTGACGAAAACCGAACAGACAATTATTGACCGTGTCAAGCTGTTTGCCGTGGTGCACGATAACAAGCGGTGCCGCAATTTCGCCGGCAGTTCGCAATACAACATCCGCTTTGTCGGCAACGACAGCGAAATCTACGCCATCGATAATCTTTACAATTACCACAAAGAAGCCAAGGCCATCGAAACGCATAAACAGAAAAAGAACTTTTCCTCCGATGCGCAAGCCGTCAACACCTATAACGCGGACGAATATGCCCGTCTGTCCTCGTTGGCACGCATTTACCACGATGAATTCTATCGGCATCTCTACGGCGAAACAGACGCCGCTACCCTGACCGCACGCCGCCGCACCGAAAACAAGCGTTGGAACACTTATATGCGCGCGTGTGGATACATCTGCGCTGACAAGGCTCTGTCTGCCGAACAACGCGAGGAATGGTTCAAGCAAGGGTACAAGGGCGAAAAGCGCCAGTGGACTCGCGGACGGTGGCATAACAGTATCGCCCCGTACAGTCAAAAAGGACCGCAGGAACAAGCCAACAATTATAAGGGGAAAGCCTATGACCGTCATTGAATGCTTTGAACGAGAGCCTATTGATAATTTGGCGACCTGCCTGAGCTTGCGCCCCACTACCCTTGTGCTCATCGGCGAGGGCGAGGCGTTGGCGGAAAACGCTCAGCGGCATCGCGATTTTCTTTCCCGGCGGCGTTTGCCGACGGTGGTGGATGATCAAAACGTTGAGGGTAAGAATATTCACGAGGTTATTGCCCTTATCGACGGCATCGTCACCAAGGGAGATGAATGCATCATCGACCTCGCAGGCGGTGAGCCGATGGTGCTTGCCGCCGCCGGCGCCGTGTACGAGCGCCGCCGCCATGACTATCCCGTCACCCTGCAACGCATCGACACGTTGACAGGCGACGTTGAGGACTGCGACGGCGACGGTGTGACGGAACAGCTATCTTCTCCGCGCATCACCGTAAAAGAGCTGATTGCGCTGTACGGCGGCGGTGTCACGTCCAGCGCGACCATCCCGCCGCACATCACGCGTGGCGATATCGCTCCGCTGTGGAACGCGCTTGTGCGCAACACCGACGTGTGGAACAAGCAGGTCAGCTACCTCAATGAGTTTGAAAAACACGCCGACAAAGCCACCGAGGAACGGTGTGTCAACCTCCATTTCGGCGAGGTGCGCACCGCGGTGGCAAACTACCCCGAAAAGCGGCAATTATTCGACCGTTTCATCACCGACCTGCAAGAATGCGGCGTCATCGCCGTGCGTAGCCGTGCCGAGGGTGATTTCGGCTATCGGTATCGTTCCGACTTTCTGCGCCAATGCCTGCAAAAAGAAGGTAACGCACTGGAATGTAAGACGCTGTTGGAAGCCCGTGCCGCACAATTGGACGGCAAGTCGCTGTTCTCGGATTGCCTGATGGGCGTGAACATCGATTGGGACGGCGTGGTGCATCCCATCGTACGCGGCGGCACCAAGGATACCAAAAACGAGATTGACGTCGTGCTGATGCGCGGCTTAACGCCCGTGTTCATCTCCTGCAAAAACGGCGGCATTGGCGAGGATGAACTGTATAAGCTCAACACCGTCGCACAGCGTTTCGGCGGCGAGCGCGTCAAAAAAGCGCTGATTGCCACCAACTATTGTCCGCCCAGCGAGGATACCAGACTGGCGACCTTGCAACGGGCGCAGGATATGGGTATCTACTTCGAACCCGACGCCGCCTCGCTGACCGATGCCGGCTGGCTGGACTTCTTCCTAAACGTATTGAAAGACGAATAAACATACAACAAGGCTTCGGCACAAACGTGCCGAAGCCTTGTTGTTTACCAGCGAATCGGGGTAAGACCGTTGCTTTCCAGAATGGCATTGGCCTTGGAAAAGTGCCGACAGCCGAAAAATCCGCGCGAGGCGGACAACGGACTAGGATGCACCGTAGCAAGCTTTACGTGCAGGGGGTTTTGGATAATCTGCGCTTTGCGTTGCGCGTGCGCGCCCCACAGCAGAAACACCACGGGGGTGTCCTTGCGGTTAAGCTCCGCAATCACACGGTCGGTGAACTGCTCCCAGCCGATGGCCTTGTGACTGGTGGGCTGTCCCTCACGCACCGTCAGCACGGTGTTGAGCAGCAGCACGCCTTGCTTTGCCCAATCGGTCAATTCCCCCGTCGGCGGTGTCGGCTTGCCGACGTCGGTCTGCAATTCCTTAAACATATTTTTGAGCGAGGGGGGCGGCGTCACCCCTGCCTGCACCGAGAAACACAGCCCGTGTGCCTGCCCTGCGCCGTGGTA
>JAZOCH010000004.1:0-2391 GCA_045596425.1 Acutalibacteraceae bacterium
CCGACTTCATTCTGCTTCTTTACGTAGGCTTTCAAGATGGAATAAGCCGTCGTTTCCGTTGATTCGGCTGTGGTGGGAACAGACAACAACCCGTTCTTCTTCTCCACCACAATCAGACTGTCATCCTCATACACGAGGCGCAGTTTGGGGTGGTGCAGCTCCACCGCTCCCTGACCGCTTCTTACCGTTACTTTGTCGCCCGTCTGCAAGGTGGTGTCAAATTGCGACTCCACTACGCCATTGACCGACACCAGCCGGTGCTGCAACCATCGCTTGGCATTCGTCCTTGTCGTGCCTATCGTACCCGTAAGAAACGACAAGAGATCAGACGAGCGGCGAACAGGATATTCGGTTTCTTTCTTTTTCATTTTTCCTCCGATTTGAGACTGACTATTAGTCTATACAGATTGCAGCCGATGAAATTGCCGATTACCAACATGCTGTACAAGAGCAATATCTGTCCTGCGTTCGCTACCCAAAATTCAACAGGCACAGTCAGGTAATAGAAAGCATCGGCAATGCAGTGCGGAAAACCGCAATGGATAAAGAGCGGCACGGCAAAAATCAGCGGAATCCAGTTGCCTATCTCATTGCCTTTGCGCGCAAACGTAACCGCCGTGGTCATCAGTATGCCGCAGCCGATACTCAGCACTCCCGCTTTCCACCAGCCGACCGACAGCCGACCTTCCAACAGCGTCTGTGCCGTCTCCTGCAGCGGCATAGGCGAACAACGCGCTATCAACGCAATCAGCAGACAACCTACCCAGTTACCTACCAAGATAAGCAGCAACTCCTTCATCTCCTGACCGTTCTGCACAAAACCCGCCGTTCCGGTAAAGAGTTTGAGCCGATACTTAACCACGGTTGCCAATCCGAAGATAAACAGGAACATACCTATCGCCTTGCCCGCTAAAAAGCCGTAGCCCGCAAGCGCGATACATACACCGGCAAATACTGCCGAACGAAAAATCGGAAAAAGTGCGTTCTTCATCGTTGTTTAACCCGTTTTTTCAATCCACAGCCAAGTTTATTCAATCCACAGCCAAGTCGTATTCGACCAATGGTTCAGGTACTGCCATCGGGCTTTTATCACACGGGCCGTACCATAATCGTCCGTTACAACAGGCAGAACATCCTTGTTAAGCACAAACGGCTCGGTATAGGTCTGCCACGTCTCGCCGCCGTCCAGCGTATATTCGATACGGCTGTCCGCTGTTTGCCCGCCGACTACGGTGTTCATATAGACCGTATCGTTCGCCACGTGGATGCCGGGCAACTGCAGGTGGAAATTATGCCCTTCCTGATTCAGTTTGGGCAGCATATAGTGATAGACTAACGATGTAAACTCCGGCAAGGTTAATGCCGAACGGTTATTCCACGAGCGTTCTGCCAAACCGAACATCTTCGGATACAGTTGCCATTCTACCTGACGGAAACTGCGAATCGGCTCTGCCCACAACTGTGCGTTCATTCCTATCACATTGGCGTGCACTAACGGTACCCAGTCAAAAGCACGGTATTCGTCGGTGAATCCGCCCCAATCCAAGCCTTTCTCTTCGTGATGGCGGCAGTAAGCGAAGTCAAAATACAAATGGTTAGCCGTTGCCAAAACCACCTGATAACCCGAATCAGCCATCTGTTGCGGTTTCTCCATTCCGTTGTGCCAACTGTAGCATATCGCTCCCGACTCGGGACAGCAGAACTCCGTGATTTCCTCCCAGCCCATCGGACGCAAATCATACTTTTTCAATATCTCCAGCACGCCGTCTATAAAGGCTTGGTGCTCTTCGTAGGTAAGCGAACCTTGCGGCACCTCGTCGCCGCCTATGTTGAAAATCGTAAACTCGGCATCCGCTTCCTCGTACATCTTTTTCAGTTCGCATACGACCGTCTCAATGAAAGTGAGCGCATACGGATTGGTCACGGCTATCACATTGTCGATATATTCCTGTGCGCCGTTATAGGCACGCAGGTCCATCAAGCTGTCGCTCAAAAGCGGATAGAGGGCTTTCTTGCAGGCGCGCATGTGACCGGGCATATCGATTTCAGGAATGACGCGGATATGACGCTCCTTGGCATAACGCAGCAGACGGATATAGTCCGCGCGAGTCAAAAAACCGTTGGCGGTGTTCTTCGGGTCGGTATAGTCCCATCCGCCGCCGTACATCGGATACAGACATTCCTTCTCGGTCAGCGTATAACCTCTGCGCGCACCTTGAGCCGTCAATCCCGGCAGACCCTGTATCTCCACGCGCCATGCCTCATCGTCGCTGATATGGAAATGGAGCGTGTTCAGTTTCTGCTCCGCCATTATATCCACCACGCGCATCACCGAATCCACCGGATAGAAATTGCGTACAATGTCTAACATCACGCCGCGATGGTGCATAT
>JAZOCH010000005.1:0-3526 GCA_045596425.1 Acutalibacteraceae bacterium
TGCAAGCCGACCGTCGGCGCTATCGTGACACAAGGGATGGTTTCGTCCAGCATCGCCCCATCCGTCGCCTCTACCGACAGCACAACCCCATCAACGGGTGAAGTGACACGCTCACTCATCGCCGTCAACGTCAGCGCCACCGTCAGACGGTCGTTTACCTGCTGTAACCGTATTGTTGCCTCCTTGTTGATGGTGGTAAGCGTA
This sequence comes from Acutalibacteraceae bacterium, assembly GCA_045596425.1. Classification (GTDB taxonomy): domain Bacteria; phylum Bacillota; class Clostridia; order Oscillospirales; family Acutalibacteraceae; genus UBA5905. Next base: position 205 of record JAZOCH010000005.1, read on the forward strand.
TCACCGGCCTTCACCTGTTGTCCAACCGTCACCTGCACCTTATCCGCGACACAGGTCTGCGATGCGAATACCGCCTCCACCTCGCCTGCTTCCACCACGCCGTTGCAGGAAACCGTCTGTTCTACCCGTTGCGTTTGCAATACCGTCGCGCGCACCGTTTCGGGTGCACCGCCCTTATCCCTTCTCACAAAAACCGCCACCGTCAACACAGCGGCGGCTATCGGTAAAATCCACCATTTTTTCATCCGCAATCACCTCACAAAATCATCCTCTCTATTGTGTGGCACGACGGTGAAAATATGTGTGCTTTTTGCAATAAAAAACGGCACCCGTTTGCGGATGCCGTTTCTCGTACAAATTATTTTGCTTTAATTAGTTGTTTATTGGTACAGGCTTGATAATACAGCCAGAATTTTAACGCATTCCCGGACGGAATAAGCTCATAATAATTATCCGCCGCACTGAAAACCAATGCACGCTTGCCGTGCATCGCCATATCCGAGATGTCCGCTACCGCAATGGCGGCATCGCCGCATCGCAGCCATTCCCCGTCCAGAGTCACCTCACCGCTTGCCACGGGGGTTTCGATATGGCGGCTCACGGTGGTTAGCGTACCGTCTACGGCACGGTACGTCACGCCGCTGTCCGCATCCTGCGCCACTCGCTCGTTCTGCCAATCGGAAAACGCCTTGACGGTTGCAAACGGCGCGCCCTGCAAAGCGGCATCGGCGGTATATCTCGCCGTCAAGCCGCAAGCACGGCAGGAAATGCCATCATCCTTCGAGGTGAAGGTATCATAGCCGCCGCATTGCGAACAGATGAACAGCAGATTTTCCAGTCCTTCCGCTAATCGCTTGCCGCGATAATTGTGCGGCTCACGCGCCTGCCGTGCATACGCATCCTCGTGCAAATCGCGTACGATTGCCTCGTACAGCTCCTGCTGGGACATTGCGGCAATCTGCTCCTTGGTGTAGACGTTGACCACCTCGCCGCGGCAATGTCCGCGTCGGGTGTTACTGCCGCTCCACATCGGGCTGACGAAATGGCCGCCGACCAGCTTATAGGTCACCAAGCCGCAGCCTGCCTTGCGAATCATCTTCGCCGTAGAAGGCAAAATCGGTCCCGTCACACCGTCCCACGTGCGTGCGCCCTCCGCGAAGATTGCCACATTGGCGCCCTTACGCACACGGCGCAAAATCTCTGCCACCGTGGACGCGGCAACCGTTCCCTTGTACCGCATAATGGGGGCAAACACGTAGTCCAACCATTTGAACGCGCGTTTCCAGCGAGCAATATGCTCACTCGCCACAAAATACATCTGGCGAGGAAAACTGACACTCACCATCAACGGGTCATAGTCGGTGGCGTGATTTGCCAATACTATGTAATTGTCGGGCAAGCCTCTTGCTACCTTGCATGTGTAGCCGAATTTCAGCCACAAAAACACCGCAATCAAAGGGCGCAACAGCTTCCAGAAAAACCAATGTCGTTTTCGCATATTGTCACCTTAATGTACAAATTTCGTGTTACGGATATCCACCTTGGGCGCATCTGCCGCCTGTGCGAGCTGTTCCAGCACCGCCTCAGGGGTGTCCGCAACCGTTATCAAGTCCAGACTCGCCGGTCGCATAAAACGCTCGTCCACCGCGCGGCGAAGCATTTCCAGCATAGTATCGTAATATCCGTCAATATTAAATATAATGATGGGCTTGTTAAGCTGCCCGAGCTGTTTTAGGGTGTATATCTCAAAAAATTCCTCGTACGTGCCGATGCCGCCAGGGGTGACGATAAACGCCTGCGCCCGTTCCTCCATAATCTGCTTACGCTGACGCATCGTGTCGGTATACACCATCTCGTCACAGCCGTCAAACAGCACGCCGTCCACTTTGAGAAAGGACGGGACCACCCCGACAACGGTTCCGCCGCGGCGTTTCATCCCCCGTGCCGCCGCGCCCATCAAGCCTGCGCCGCCGGCACCGTACACCAGAGAGTGACCACCCAGCGCCAGTAATTCACCCAACTTTTCCGTTGCCTCGATGTAGTTGTCGGCAATTTCGGTGCTGGATGCACCGTATAAGCATAGCGTCATTCGTCACCCTCCCGTCTACACATATAGTTGTATTATATCATAATTATGTCAAAATTGCAATTATTTTATAGAATTATCGCAGGGATAAATACCGTTGCAGAAATGAATAAACTATGCTATAATATGAGCGAGAATCGAGGTGAGAATTTTGTCAAGACACATGGTTACACGCGTATCGGTATGGCTTTTGTGTGTTGTTCTGCTGCTTGGAGGATGCTCTGCCGCAATGTCGAGTCAATCGGTGGTATCGGATACGCCGAGTACAACGAACACCACGGTATCGACCACCACAACATCCACTACCAAAATCACTACCACCGTCACCTACGCTAAGCCGTCATCCGTCAACGGCAAGGTTCTCATCAGCGTGCCGTTATTGCACCAATTCCCCGAATATCCTACCGGTTGCGAATCGGTGGCAACGGTTATGGCACTGCGCTACGCAGGCGAAAACACCTCGGTCGCCAACTTTATTGACAACTATCTGGAATGCAGTCAACAGTTCACATGGAAGGATGGCAAGCAGTACGGACCGAGTCCCTATGAGGTTTTCCTCGGCAACCCACGCACTGAAAACAGTTACGGCTGTATGGCGCCCGTCATTAAAAAGGCGCTCATTCGCTATTTCGGCTCAGAGGACCGCGTAACCGATACCACAGGAACAACCCTCTCCTCGCTTTGCAAATCCTATATCGACCGCGGCATTCCCGTTATCGTGTGGGCAAGTATCGGAATGATACCAATCACCGACGGAGCACGCTGGACACTCCCCGACGGAACGGAATTCGCCTGGCCGAACAACGAGCATTGCTTGTTGCTTGTCGGCTACGATGCCAACAAGTATTATTTTAACGACCCCTATCGAGGAACGGTAGTCAGCTATACACGCTCGGTTGTTGAACAACGGTATGAACAATTAGGCATGCAAGCCTTACTCATTAAATAAACGAACCCCGTTGTCCATTTTGGACAACGGGGTTCGTTATTAAAAGAACGTCATTTGACTTGTTTCAGGTAAGCCTGTAAGGACGCCCAAATCTTTGAGCGATTGTACCACTGCCTTAGTGATACCCGTGCGGTTTTGCAGGTCATCACAGGAAATGAACGGGTCATCGGGATTCGCCTGCTCGTGCAGGCTCTTCGCCGCCGCTTCACCCAAGCCGGATACCGCGCTGAACGGCAGACGGATCTTACCGCCCTCCATCGTGAACTTGTAATAATGCGATTTGTACA
>JAZOCH010000006.1:0-4432 GCA_045596425.1 Acutalibacteraceae bacterium
GACATGGCTACGATCCGACTTATGTGGGCATCGTCCCCTACAAGGTTGTTTGAGGTTGCATCGTAGGGGCGATTCACGCATCGCTCGAATGTGGGGAGTTGTAAATAACGCGGAGGATGGCATCAGCCATCCTCCGCGTTATTTTGTGTTATTCTTTTTCTTTAAGTTTGGCAATGATCATACGCGCGCATTTGTACACGTCGCCGCCGCCCATTGTCAGCACGAGGTCGCCCTTTTGCACGTTGGCGGCGACGTAATCGGCAATTTCGGGGAAGGTGGCGAGGTATACGCCGTTTGGTATCTGCTCGGTGATTTGGGTGGAATGCACCCCGTAGGTGTTGACCTCGCGCGACCCCATAATGTCGCTGACCACCGCGATGTCCGCAATCGACAGGGCGGCGGCAAACTCATCGAGGTGCCGTACGGTGCGCGAGAAGGTGAAGGGCTGGAAGATACCCCATACACGAGTATGCTCCAAGTTTTTCGCCGCTTGGAGCGTGGCAATGATTTCGGTGGGATGGTGGGCGTAGTCGTCTGCCACCGTGACGTCGGCGTAGGTGCCGAGGAATTCAAACCGTCGTCCGGCACCGTGGAAAGCACGCACGCCGTCGGCAATCTGCGCAAAGGACATGCCGCACAGGGTAGCGGCAGCAGCGGCAGCAAGGGAGTTGAGCACGTTGTGCTCACCCGGCACGCCGAGCTCGATTTCGCCGAGCAACTCGCCGTTATGGTAGAGGTCGTATTGCCCGTAGGAGCCGCGCACGGTGCGCACGTTTTTCGCTTGCCATTCACAGCCGTCGGTGAGGCCGTAGGAGATGAGCTGTTTATCCTGCAAGCCTTGTACGGCGCGGCAAGTGTTTTCATCGTCGGCGTTGTAGATGACGGCACCGCTTGTCTGTTCCGCAAAGCGGTGGAAGGAGCGAATAACGCCGCCGAGGTCGCCGAAATAGTCGAGATGGTCGGCGTCCACGTTGAGAATGATGCTGATAGCCGGCGTCATTTCGAGATAATGGTCCTTAAATTCACACGCCTCGCACACCATCGTGTCGTTGGTGCCTGCGTGGCCGTTTGCGTTGATGATAGGCAGGCGACCGCCGATAAAAATGCTCGGGTCGGTGCCGCCGTCGAGCAAAATCTGGCACAGCATCGAGGTGGTGGTCGTTTTGCCGTGGGTGCCGGCAACCGCAACGGTGTTGGGGAATTGCCGCGTGATCCACCCGAGCAGAATGGCACGCTCAACAAGCGGAATTTTCTGCTCACGGGCGGCAACCAGCTCTGGGTTGTCCTCCGCGACGGCGGCGGTGTATACCACCATATCCGCACCGGCGATGTTTTCCGCCGCGTGTCCCATCGACACGGGGATGCCCAAGCTGCGCATACGGGCGAGGTTATCGGATTCGTTGTTGTCCGAGCCGGAGAGCGCGTAGCCCTTGGCGTGCAATATCTCTGCCAGCGGACTCATGCCCGAGCCGCCGATGCCGACAAAGTGAATACGCCGTACGTCGGCGAGCAGATTGATCTTATCCGTCATTGTTGAATCGTTCCTCTCTCGTTCGTTACACCTATTATATGGCGTTCGTGACAAAAAATAAAGGGTTTTTCGCCAAATCAGGAAAATTTTTCTTTCGTATGGGATATATATGAAAGTGAATCTATTGAATAAAGGGTGATGTGACGTGTTTTGGAAACGAGCGCTCGCGGTAGTGTGTGCGGCGATGATGCTGTGCGGTGGGGCAACGGTGGCCGCTTCGGGAGGCGGTACGGTGCTGTACGATGAGGACAGTGGCGAGAATTTATCCACCCTGCTTGCTGAGGACGATGAGGTATGGCCGACGGTGGCGGTGCCCGACTCGGCGGCGGGGTTATCGGTCAACGCCAAAGGGGCGGTGCTGATGGAGCAGGGAAGCGGCACGGTATTGTATGAAAAAGGCGCCAAGGAGCATCTGCCGATCGCCTCGGTGACCAAGGTGATGACCTTACTGCTCGTGATGGAGGCGATCGAGGGCGGACGGCTCAAATGGGAAGAACCCGTCACCTGCTCGGCGAAAGCGGCGTCGATGGGCGGTTCGCAGATTTGGCTGGAACAAGGTGAGGTAATGACGGTGGAGGAGCTGGTCAAGGCCGCCGCGGTGGTATCTGCCAACGATGCCTGCGCGGCGCTGGCAGAGCATCTGTGCGGCACGTTGGAGGCGTTTGTCGCGGCGATGAACACACGCGCCAAGGAACTGGGGATGAACGATACGCAGTTCGTGGATTGCAGCGGTCTGGATGACACGGGGTATTCCTGCGCCTATGACGTGGCGGTGATGTCGCGTGAGTTAATGATGCATACCGATATACAGAAATACACCACCATCTGGATGGACTCTCTGCGCGGCGGCAAATCCCAGCTCGTCAACACCAATAAGCTCGTGCGGCACTATCAAGGGGCAACGGGACTGAAAACGGGTACCACGCAAGCGGCAGGACACTGCCTGTCCGCCACCGCCACCCGAAACGGCACCTCGTTTGTGTCGGTGGTGCTGGGGTGTGCCACCACTGCCGACCGCTTTGACGGCGCACGGGCAATGCTGGATTACGGTTTTTCCCGTTACGTGTCCTATACCCCACCGACGGAGCTGATGCAGCTCGCCCCCATCCCCGTGCTCGGTGGGCAGGCGGACAGGGTGGCGGTGGCGGTGGATATGCCGCAGTCACTGCTGCTGGAAAAGGGTACCGAAAGCACCGTGCAGCCCACCGCCGAGCTGGCAGTTGACCTGCAAGCGCCCGTACACACAGGGCAGGTCGTGGGGAGCTGGCAACTCAAAAGCGGCGAGCGGATTTTATGCGAATATGCGGTGAGAGCGACGGAAACCGTCGAAGAAAAAACCTTCCGCTACGCCTATTCACTATTAGTAGCCGCTTTGCTGGAATAATTTGTGAAAAAATTATAAGAATCGCGAAAAAGCAGTTGCAAAATTAGCACAAGTAGTGTAAAATAGATGTAACACAACGTATGGTTGTTTGCAACAAATGCTTATTGCCGACAGTGGCTTTTCGCCATGACGGGAATAGCACGAGCAGAAGCAAACAACCCAGTAACAGGAAGGTTGGTTTCGCTATGGCAGTACGATTGGAAACACGCTATCTGGAAGGTTTCGTTCGTGAACACGAGCTGACAAGCTTGCAGGCGCAGGTCAATGTCGCCCACGAGATGTTGCATAACGGCACGGGTCTCGGCAACGATTTTATCGGTTGGCTGGATTTGCCCGTCAATTACGATAAAGAAGAATTCGCTCGCATCAAGGCGGCGGCCGCCCGTATTAAAGAAGATACCGACGTGTTTATCGTCATCGGTATCGGCGGGTCTTATCTCGGTGCGCGTGCGGCCATTGAATTTATCCAATCGAATAATTACAACGCAAAGAAGAAGGACACCCCCGACATTTATTTCGCAGGCAACAGCATTTCGGGCGCTCAGCTCGCAGAGCTGTTGGATATTTGCGAGGGCCGTCGCGTGTCCATCAACGTTATTTCCAAGTCGGGCACCACGACCGAGCCTGCTATCGCATTCCGCGTGTTCCGTGAATATTTGGAGAATACCTACGGACACGAGGAGGCGGTACGCCGCACCTATGTCACCACCGACAAGGCGCGCGGCACGCTCAAAGCGCTGGCGGATCGTGAGGGCTTCGAGACCTTTGTCGTGCCGGACGATGTGGGTGGCCGTTTCTCGGTGCTCACCGCGGTGGGACTTCTGCCGATTGCGGTTGCCGGCTGTGATATCGACGCGTTGATGCAGGGCGCGGCCGATGCGCGCGATGCGTTCGCCGACCCTGATTTGAACACCAACGACTGCTACCGCTATGCCGCCGCCCGTACCGCTTTGCACCGCCGTGGCCGCGCCGTCGAGCTGATGGTCAGCTACGAGCCGCAGTACGCGATGATGAGCGAGTGGTGGAAGCAGCTCTACGGCGAGAGTGAGGGCAAGGATGGCAAGGGCTTATTCCCGGCATCCGTCATTTTCTCCACCGACCTGCATTCTCTCGGCCAGTTCGTGCAGGACGGCTCCAACATTCTGTTCGAGACGGTGGTTAAGTTCGATAAGGCACCGCGCGAGCTGTTCATCAAGGCAGACGCGGAGAACGGTGACGGACTCAATTTCCTTGCGGATAAGTCGATGTCCTTTGTCAATGAGAAGGCGTTTGAGGGCACCGTGCTTGCGCACACCGATGGCGGCACCCCCAGTTTGGTCATCAACGTCCCTGCGATGGACGAAGCCTCGCTCGGCTATCTCATTTACTTCTTCGAAAAGGCGTGTGCCATCTCGGGCTACATTCTGGGCGTCAACCCCTTCGATCAGCCCGGTGTGGAGAGCTACAAGAAGAATATGTTCGCTCTGCTGGGCAAACCGGGCTATGAAGAAGCCCGCGCCGCATTGCTCGCCCGTTTG
>JAZOCH010000007.1:0-4504 GCA_045596425.1 Acutalibacteraceae bacterium
TCCCAACACGGGAGGTAAGACTGTCACGCTCAAGACGCTGGGACTTTTGACGCTGATGACGATGTGCGGTATACTGCCGCCTGTCAGCGACGGCAGTCGTCTATCGGTGTTTCGTCGCGTGCTGGTGGATATCGGGGACGAGCAGTCGATTGAACAGTCGTTATCCACCTTCTCGGCGCATATGACAAACGTTATACGCATCCTCGGTGAGACCGATGAGAGCAGTCTGGTGCTGCTCGATGAGCTTGGTGCCGGCACCGATCCCGTGGAGGGTGCGGCGTTGGCGGTGGCGATTCTCGAACGCCTGCGTTCGCAGGGCGCGCGTGTCGGCGCGACCACCCACTACGCAGAACTCAAAGCCTACGCCATCAACACCGTCGGTGTGGAAAATGCGAGCTGTGAGTTTGACGTGGCGTCGTTGCGCCCGACCTATCGCTTGCTGATTGGTGTGCCGGGTCGCTCCAACGCCTTTGCCATCACGGAAAAGCTGGGAATGGACGAGGCGCTCGTTGAACACGCACGCGCATTGGTGTCGGGTGAGGACCGCCGACTGGAAGATGTGGTCACCAATCTGGATTCGCGCCGTCAAGAGCTGGAAGAACAGCTCGCCGCGACCAAGGATGCGCACGAGCGCGCACGTCGCTCGGCGCAACGCGCGGAAGAAAAACTGGCACAATTGGATGAGCGCCGCCAAAAGGAATTGGATAACGCTCGCCGTGAAGCGGGGCGTATCGTGGAAAAGGCGCGGCAAGAGGCGCAACGGCTGATGGATGAGCTGGATGACCTACGCCGCCAAAAGGAGTCGGCAGATTTTGCGGAAAAGACACGACAGGCAAAGAGCCAATTGCGTTCGCGCCTGCGCCGACTGGATGATGCGATCGATCCCGTTACGGCGATGGATGCGGACGCCGACTATGTGCTTCCTCGTGCGCTCAAAGAGGGCGACCGCGTACAGCTGATGGATATGGGCTTGCAGGCAACCGTGGTTAAAGTTCCCGATGCCAAAGGGATTGTTGAGGTGCAGGCAGGCGCGATTCGCACACGCACCTCGGTGGATAATCTGCGGTTGTTCGAATCCCACCGCGAGGAGAAAAAGGCACGCAAAGGGGTGCCGACCGTGCGCCAAGGCGGCGGACTTACCTCGCGTATGGAGCGTTCTGCGACCACCGATTTGGATTTGCGCGGACAGACGGTGGAGGAAGCGCTGTTAGAGGTGGATCGCTTTCTGGATAACGCCGTGCTGTGCGGCCTTGAACGCGTGACCGTCATTCACGGTAAGGGTACGGGCGCATTACGCGCCGCGGTACACGCGCACCTCAAAGGACATCGACAGGTTAAAGGCTTCCGTCTCGGCGTATACGGCGAGGGAGAAACGGGCGTAACCGTGGTGGAACTGAAATAATGGTATAAGCCAAAAGACGAACGGCAACAGCCGTTCGTCTTTTTTTGTTCTATTCGTGCGGACAACACCATATACATTGGACAAGAGGTGAGGACAGGCATGGGGACTTGGGAACATTTGCGCCCGTATTTACCGCCCACGTGGATAACGGCGCTGGAAGCCTTGCCGTTGCACGAGCAAAATGGGATACAGGAATTGCGTTTGCGCAAGGGAGAACCGCTGGTGTTGTCTTTTGCCTCGGGGGATCGATTTCTTTGCCTGTCAAGGTCTACAACTTTACGGCAGTCGGATGCGTTGATTTGTAGCCCCGAGCAGTTGGAATTCTGTTTTTTGCGGTTTTGCGAGGATTCGGTGTATGCACACGAGCAGGAATTGCGGCAAGGATTTATCGCTGTGCGCGGCGGCATCCGTGTCGGGGTTGCGGCAACGGCGGTGATGGACGGCGATGCTGTGCGCTCGGTGCGGCAGGTGACCTCTCTGTGCGTGCGCTTACCGCGGCGGCATCACGGTTGTGCTTCATCGTTATTACCGTATATTTACCGCGGCGGCAGAGTGCGTTCGACCTTGTTGGTGGGGGAGCCGTCCAGCGGAAAGACGAGTCTATTGCGCGATATAGCGTGCTCGTTGGCGGCACGCGGTGTTCGGGTGACGGTGGTGGATGAACGCGGAGAGCTGGCAGGTGTGCAAGGGGTTGGCGGCTGTGACGTCTTGTGCGGTTACCCGAAGGCGATGGGCTTGTTGCAGGCGGTGCGGTGTCTGGCACCGCAGGCAGTGGTGTTTGACGAACTGGGAACGGCGGCGGAGATTGACGCGGTGCTGGCTTGTGCACACGCCGGTGTGGCGACAATCGCCTCCCTTCACGGGAATTCTCCCGATGAACTGGCAAACAAAGCGGCGGTTCGTACAATGGTTGCGCAGGAGGCGTTTTCTCAGTGGGTGTTTTTGCGCGGTCGATACGCGCCGTCTGCGTGGTGTGCGTGCTTGTGTCCGGAGGTGGTTGACGGTGAAATTCGGTGGCATCCTGCTGATTATTGCGGCAGGTCTGGGGATGGGGTTGCTGTACGCCCGACGATTGCAGTCGCGTGTGGCGTATCTGAGCCGTGTGGAACGGCTGTTGGAGGCGCTGAGTGAACGGCTATTGTATTTTGTACAGCCGTTGAGCGCGCTGTGGCAGACGTTGGCGGCAGATACCGTGCTGTGCGACTATCCCTTGGTGCAGGACACAGCAAGCGCGCTATGTAAAGGTGATTGCTTTTACACAGCGTTTTCCGCTGCCGTCGATAAAGCAGTCAAAGAGGGACTCTTATTGCCGCCCGAAGCGGCGCTGTTGACCGAGCTTGGCGGCTCGTTGGGGCATAGCGGCTTGGAGGAGCAAGGGGTATGCATCCGTCAATGCCTGCGGCGCTTGGAAAAGGAACGGCTGTCGGCGCAGGAGTTGGTTGCCGTTCGCGCACGGGTATATCCTATGCTGGGGTTGGCAGGGGGTGTCAGCTTGGCGCTTCTTGTTTTATAACGAAAGGGAAATAGCATTATGGATGTGGATATGATATTCAAAATTGCCGCCATTGGCATTATTGTGGCGGTGCTCAATCAACTGCTGGTGCGTTCGGGACGGGAGGAGCAGGCGATGCTGATGACGCTCGCCGGACTTATCGTTGTGCTGTCGATGGTGGTCACGCAGATAAGCGAGCTGTTTGCCACCATCAAGAATTTGTTTGGCTTATGACGGTGGGTGAGGTGTTAACAGCGGTTGTCGGCTTATTGTTGTGTGCGGCAATGCTGGCGGTGTTGTTGCGCGCACAGCGCCCCGAGTTGGCGATATGCTTGGCGCTGGTTGCCGCGGCGGTGGTATCCATTCTGTTGGTACAGCAAATCGCACCGCTGATTTCGGCGATGCGGCGAATGCTGTCGTTGACCGCATTGCCGAGTGAGGGTTTTGGTGTGGTGCTCAAAGCGGCAGGCGTGTGCTTGGCGACACAGCTTGCCGCGGATACTTGCCGCGATGCAGGGGAATCCGCACTTGCGTCCAAGGCGGAGCTGGCAGGACGGGTGCTGATGCTGGTAATGGCAGTACCGTTATTCGAAGAATTGTTGACTCTGGTGACCTCGCTGATTGGTGGGCAGGTGATAAACGGATGAAGCGGTGGGTGGCTATGATAGCGGTGTTAATGATTATGTTGTCTTTTTCCGTTCCCGTGAGCGCGCAAACCACCGCGATGTACGAGGAGCAACTGGCGGCAAGCGGAGCCGACGCGCTTATGGAGCGCTTGCCGGCGGATGCGCAGGAGCTGTTATCTTCGTTGGAAATGGATGGATTTTCACAAAACGGCTTTTCTCAGTTGTCGCTGTCCGCGGCACTGGACACCCTGCTATCAATGATGCGTGCGGATGCTGCCCCGTTGCAGGCGTTAGTGTCCCTGCTGGCGGTGGTGGTGTTGTCTTCGCTGTTTGGTGGCGTGCAGGGTTTGGCGGATCGCGCCGCCTTGAAACAGACCTATCACACGGTATCGGTGCTTGCCGCCGCCGGCTTGCTGTTGACCTCGGTGGGCGCGCTTCTTCGTCGTGTGCAGGCGGCGGTGGACAGCGTCAACGTGTTTATGCTCAGCTTTGTACCCGTTTACGGCGGCATTGTGGCGAGTGGTGGCGCGCCGACGGCGGCGCTTTCCTATCAGACAACGTTGCTTGCGGCGGCGGAGCTGTTTACGCAAGCGGTGAAGGGGGCGGTGTTGCCGATACTGCTCGTGTCGTTGGCACTTGGTTGTATTGGTACGGTAGCGGATGGGTTTTGCCTTTCCTCGTTCAGTGGCACGTTTTATAAACTTGTTTTATGGGGACTCGGGCTGTTTTCGACGATTTTTTCGGGGGTTTTATCCGTTCAGCAGATGGTGGCGACGGCAGGCGATTCGGTGAGCAGCCGTGCCGTGAAATTTTCGCTGGCGAGTATGGTACCCGTGGTGGGTGGTGTTCTCAGCGAGGCATACTCCACGGTTCTCGGTTGTGCGGGTCTGTTGCGCTCAACGGTGGGCGGTTTCGGCTTGGTGGCAACCGTGGTGCTTATCTTGCCGCCGCTGTTGTCTTGCGTAGGTTGGAGCCTTTGTTTGA
>JAZOCH010000008.1:0-4799 GCA_045596425.1 Acutalibacteraceae bacterium
TCGACTATGACACTGGGAAAGCGTTGGGCTGCGGTTTTGTCATCACCGTTGTTTCTTGTTTGTATAGCGGTCTTTCTCTTGTTAACCGTTGTCGATGTGTTGAGGAGTATGGCTTAAATGGATGAACAATTTATGCGTGTCGCTTTGGAGTTGGCGCGAGAAGCGGCAGAGGACGGGGAAGTGCCTGTTGGTGCGGTCATCGTCAAGGACGGTCAGATAGTCGGCCGCGGACGTAATCGTCGCGAACTCGGTAAAAATGCGCTGGCACACGCCGAAATCGAGGCGATTGACGAGGCGTGTCGTACGCTTGGCGGTTGGCGCTTATCGGGATGTCGGTTGTATGTGACGTTGGAGCCGTGCCCGATGTGCGCCGGTGCCATCATTAACGCGCGCATTGATGAGGTGATCTTCGGCACACAGGACCCCAAGGCGGGTTCTTGCCGTTCGATGATTGATTTATTTGCTTTGCCGTACAATCATCAACCGACCTGCCGTTTTGGCGTGTTGGAGGACGAGTGTCGGGCGGTGTTAAAGAACTTTTTTCGCACCTTGCGTGTACATAAAGGATAAGCAATTCGGGAGGAAGACTATGCGTTTTCTGATTCTGTCGGCAAACACGGGTGGCGGACATAACGCCGCTGCGTATGCCATACAAGAAGAATTGAATAGACGTGGAATTCAATCGGATGTAGAAGATTGTTTGCGATTCATCTCCGAAAAAACGTCGGATTTTATCAGTTGGGGGCACAAGTATTTGTATAAATACTTGCCCCGTGTATTTGGTCGTGCCTATCGTTGGGAGGAGCAGCATTCCTCGCAATTTATCTATGACAGCATAGCACTTGGCGCCGCAAAGTATCATACATTTATTTCGGAGCGAAAGTATGATGCCGTGTTGTGCGTGCACGTGTTTTCCAGTACGTTGGTCACCGAAGAACAGCGGCGTTTTGGGAAAACGTTGCCGCATTTCTTTATTGCGACGGATTACACCTGCTCTCCCGGAGTAGGGGAGATTGAGGCGGACGCATGGCTTATTCCCGACGATGGACTGATTGAGGAGTTTGTTGGGGGCGGTGTGCCGCGTGGGCGGATTTTTGCCAGCGGTATTCCGATTCGTCGGTCATTTACACAACCGCTCGATAAGCAAATAGCACGCAAGCAACTCGGTTTGCCGATGGATGGAAGAATCGTTCTGATGAGCTGTGGCAGTATGGGGTGCGGTAAAATGAACCGCATCGTGCCGAATTTCGTTCATAAGCTGCCGCCGGATTGTACATTGGTGGTTATTTGCGGCAATAACGAGAAGCTGTTTGCTCAGCTTGCTGAGGACAACACGCCGCGCGTTGTACCAATCGGGTTTACGGATAACATAGCGGATTATATGGCTGCTGCTGACGTGTATTTGACTAAACCGGGCGGTCTTTCCACCACCGAGTTGCTCGCTGTCGGTGTTCCGTCGGTGCTGATGTTGGTTGTTCCGGGATGCGAGAGCCGCAACTTAGAGTTTATTACCGGTAAAGGCTTGGCACTGGGCACTACGGAATGGGATTCGGCCGCCGAACTGGTGGTTGGGTTGCTCAATGACGCGGACAGGCTTGAACGGATGCGTCATGAATTACTTGCTTACCGTGGCGGTCACGGTGCCGAAAAGGCGGTTAATTATATCGAAAACGCTTTGAAAATCTATGAACAAAAATAATCATCGCCCTCTGTCGGCTTTCGACAGAGGGCGATTGGTTTGTTGGGGGTACAGGAAATTCCTGCTACCATATCTAGTGGAGGGAAATTTTGGTTTAGCGATGATAGTCGTCCGGCAGTTGTCCATTTGTGATTATTTTGTTTGCCGCATCAAGGGGAGCGACTTTACAGAAGTACCGCTTGCCCAGCTTACTGCTGTCGCACATCAGCACAACCTGCTTGGAATTGCCTATATAGATGCGTTTTAAACTGGCTTCGCTCTCGTCCGAGTCAGTAATGCCTACCTCAGGGTCAATACCGCGACAGGAAATGAACGCTATATCGGCGTGAAAGTTGCGCACAAACTCCATGGCTTGATTTCCGGTAAAGGACATAGCGTTTTCACGCAGACGACCGCCGGTGGAATATATCTCAACGCCGCCGATTTCCGCCAAAATGTTGGCGGTTTTTAAGCCGTTTGTAATAACGCGAAGACTTTGAAAACCGCTTAAACGGCGCGCCAAATGGCACACGGTGCTGCTGGAATCCATAAAAAGCGTCTGTCCGTCCTTGATAAGAGACAGTGCCTTTTGCGCCAACTGCTCTTTGGAGGCGGCGTTTTCGTTTTCGCGCAGGGTGAGTGGGAAGTCGCGTGTGTTGTTGTCGATGTGCACTGCGCCGCCGTGTGTGCGACGAATGAGTCCGCTGTTTTCCAGAATTTGCAGGTCGCGACGAATGGTGGCACCGCTGGAATATAATGCTGCGCACAATTCTTCGACGGTTGCCGCTTGCTTTTTGCTCAAAATGTCTAATATTTGGTTACGCCTTTCAAGTGGAAGCATAAAACCCCTCCTAATTACTGTTCATTTATGATTATATGTGATTATTTCAAAAAAATCAAGTGAAAATTCATCTTTTTTTGCGCCAAAGGTAGACGAGCGACAAGAAATGTTATATAATAACCATAACTAAAAGGCTCAAAAGGCGAAATGTGCCAAAAAAGCCGAAAACAGCAAAGGAGAGTATGGGATTTGAGCAAGCGAATTTTAGCATTTGACTTCGGCGCATCCAGCGGTCGTGCCATTCTCGGTACATACGACGGCGAGCGCATTCAAATGGAGGAGATTCACCGCTTTTCCAACGATCCCGTGAATATTGCAGGCGTGTTCCATTGGGACGTGCTTCGCTTGTTCCACGAGATTAAGCAGGGTATCACAAAAGCGGTACATGCAGGCGGCTTTGATGCCATCGGCATTGATACCTGGGGCGTGGATTTCGGTCTGATTGATAAAAAGGGCCGTCTTATTAACAACCCTGTTCATTATCGCGACGCGCGAACGGTTGGGATGATGGACAAGGTGTTCGAAACCATCCCGAAGGATGAGCTTTACGGACGTACCGGTATTCAGTTTGCGGCGTTCAACACCATTTTCCAGCTTGCTTACTTACAGCAGAACGAGCCGGAGGTGCTTGCGCAGGCAGATAAGGCGCTGTTGATGCCCGACTTGTTTGCGTATCTGCTGACAGGCGTGATGCGCGCTGAATATACCAACGTGTCTACTACGCAGTGCCTCGATCCCATTACGGGCGATTGGGCGTACGATTTGCTTGACCGTCTGGAAATTCCGCGCCGCCTGTTCCCGGAGATTATTGATGCAGGCGAGACCTACGGCCTCTTGTCGGATGCGATTTGCGAGGAGCTTGGCGCACCCAAGGTTCCCGTCATCGCGGTGGCTACCCACGACACCGGCTCGGCGGTTGTGTCCGTACCGTCTTCGGAGAAGGATTTCATCTTCATTAGCTGTGGTACGTGGTCGTTGTTCGGCACGGAGCTGGAAAAGCCCGTCATCAACGAGACGTCCTTCAAATTTAACGTCACCAACGAGGGCGGCTATGGTCGCACCACCCGTTTCCTCAAAAACATTATGGGTCTGTGGCTCATTCAGGAGTCGCGCCGCCAGTGGATTCGCGAGGGCTACGACGTTTCCTACGCCGATCTGGAAAGAGAAGCGCTTGCTTGCGAGCCGTTCCGTTGCTTTATCAATCCCGATGCGGATGATTTTGTTGCCCCCGGTAACTTACCCAAGCGCGTGCAGGAATTCTGCCGCCGCACAGGACAGTACGTACCGCAGAACCGCGGTGAGATTATGCGCTGCATCTACGAGAGTCTGGCAATGAAATATCGCTACACCTTCCAAGCCATCCACGAGGTTACGGGTCTTGACTATAAGACCATACATATGATTGGCGGCGGCACAAAGGACCGTCTGCTTTGCCAGATGGCAGCAGATGCGTGCAACGCCCACGTGATTGCCGGCCCCATTGAGGCTACGGCCACGGGTAACATCGCCGTTCAGCTTCTTGCGCTCGGCGAGCTGAAAGATTTGGCAGAGGCGCGTAAGGTTATTGCGGTTTCCGAGGATCCCAAGTTCTATGAGCCGCAGAACGCCGCCGCGTATGATGAAGCGTACAGCCGCTTTGAAGCGCTGTTATAAGGAGGGTGCGTATGAAGGTATTGGTTATCAATGCCGGCAGTTCATCGCTGAAATATCAGTTGTTTGAAATGCCGGAGGGTAAGGTCCTTGCCAAGGGCTTGTGTGAATGCATCGGCATCGATGGGGGTTGCATCACCCATAAGCGTCCCGACATGGACAATCACAAGGTGGAGATGCCGCTGGATAATCACGAAACGGCGCTTTCCATGGTGCTGAAACTTCTCACTGATCCGGAAGTCGGCGTGATTGCCGATGTGAGCGAAATCGAGGCGGTCGGTCATCGAATCGCCCACGGTGGAGAAAAGTTGCAGAAATCCTGCCTCATTGATGATGAGGTCATTAAGTACTTATATTCCATTGTTAATATTAACCCCTTGCACGGACCTCCCGCCATTGCCGGTATGGAAGGTTGCCGCAAGCTGATGAAGGACGTACCGATGGTGGGTGTGTTTGACACCTCGTTCCATTCCACAATGCCGGATTATGCGTACGTCTATCCCATCCCGTATGAGCTGTACGAGCAGAAGAGCATTCGCCGCTACGGCTTCCACGGTACCTCCCACCGCTACGTGGCTAATAAGGTAGCCGAGTGTATGGGCAAGGACATCAAGGACCTGAAGATTATCA
>JAZOCH010000009.1:0-2642 GCA_045596425.1 Acutalibacteraceae bacterium
GGATAATCTGTAATTTTAAATTAAAAAGGAGATATCATCATGGAAAAGAAGCTTGTTTACACCGGTAAGACCAAGGACGTTTTTGCGCTGGACAACGGCAACTATCTGCTGAAATTCAAGGACGACTGTACGGGTAAGGACGGCGTGTTCGATCCCGGTGAGAATTCCGTCGGTCTGACCATCGAAGGCGTGGGCGACGTCAACCTGCGTATGTCCATCTACTTCTTCGAGAAGATTAACGCCGCCGGCATCCTGACCCACTACGTCAGCGCCGACCTCGCAAACACCACGATGGAGGTTCTTCCTGCCAAGGTGTTCGGTAAGGGTCTGGAAGTTATCTGCCGTTACAAGGCAGTCGGTTCCTTCTATCGCCGTTATTCCGACTACTGCGAGGAAGGGCAGGACCTGCCTGCGTACGTCGAGACCACCTTCAAGAACGACGAGAAGGGCGATCCGCTGGTTACCAAGGACGGTCTGGTCGATCTCGGCGTGATGACCGCACAGCAGTATGACGACCTCAAAGATATGACCCAGAAGATTACCAAGATTGTTGCCGATGACCTCAAAGAAAAGGGTCTGGATATGTACGACATCAAGTTTGAGTTCGGCTATGACGGTGACGGTAACGTGATGCTCATTGACGAGATCGCTTCGGGCAATATGCGTGTGTATAAGAACGGCGAGTACGTCGATCCGATGACCCTCAACAAGCTGTTCTTCGCGTAATTATCAAATTCGACTTTTTCCTTAGAGAGGAGTACACCATGGGAGGCTTTTTTGGCATCGTTTCCGAGCAGGATTGCATGGAGGACGTGTTCTTCGGAGTGGATTACCATTCCCATATGGGAACGAAGCGCGCGGGCTTGGCGGCGTATGACGCAGAGATCGGTCTGCAACGCAAGATTCACAACATCGAGAACGCACCCTTCCGCACCAAGTTCGAGCGCATCTTCGATGAGATGCAGGGTACGTCGGCGATCGGCTGTATCAGCGACACCGACCCCCAGCCGATGCTCATTCGCTCGCATCTGGGCACCTATGCCATCAGCACCATCGGCGTGATTAACAACGCCGAGGAGCTCATTGACCAATATCTCTGTCAGGTCGGCACGCACTTTGATGCGATGACGGGCGGACGCGTCAATTCCACCGAGCTGGTCGCGGCGCTCATCAACGAGAAGCCGAGCTTTGTGGAAGGTATCCGCTTTGTGCAGGAGGTTGTTGACGGCACTGCCGCGGTGCTGATTTTGCGGCAGGATGGCTCCATCATCGTGGCACGGGATAAGCTCGGCCGTCTGCCGTTGCAGATCGGTCGTCGCGATAAGGATTACAGCGTGTCGCTGGAATCCTTCGCCGCACTCAAACTCGGCTTTGAGCCGGAGCGCGAGCTTGGCCCCGGTGAGATTGTGGAATTGAAGGTGGGTGAGCTGACGCAACTCGCTGCGCCGGGGGAGAAGAAGCGCATCTGCGCGTTCCTGTGGAGCTATTACGGGTATCCCACCTCCGACTACGAGGGCATCAACGTGGAAACGATGCGGTACCGCAACGGTGCCATCTTAGCCAAGCAGGATAAAGAGAGCGGTCTTGCACAGGAGCTGGATTACGTCGGCGGTGTGCCGGATTCGGGCACTCCCCACGCCATCGGCTATGCCAACGAGAGCGGCGTGCCTTTCGCTCGGGCGTTTATTAAATACACGCCCACGTGGTCGCGCAGCTTCACGCCGACTAAGCAATCGGACCGCAACCGCATCGCCAAGATGAAGCAGATTCCCGTGCACGACCTCATCAAGGATAAGAGCCTCTTGTTTGTGGACGATTCCATCGTGCGCGGCACCCAGCTCAAAGAAACGGTGGATTTCCTCTATGAAAACGGCGCTAAGGCGGTGCATATGCGCTCTGCCTGTCCGCCCATTATGTATAACTGCAAATTCCTCAACTTTTCCAGTAACCGCAGTGAGATGGACCTCATTGCGCGGCGCGTGGTGATGGAGCTGGAAGGGGAAGAGGGCTTTAACCACCTTGACGAGTACAGCGATTCCACCACCGAGCGCGGAAAAAATTTACGCAAAGTCATTTGCGAGCGCTTCAACTTCGCATCGCTGGATTTTCAGTCGCTTGAAGGCGTTATCCAAGCTATCGGCTTGCCCGAGTGTGAGCTGTGCACCTACTGTTGGAACGGCAAAGAATAATAATTGAGGAGGAATATTCTCATGCACGAAATTTCCAAATCCGAGAGCTATGCCGCTGCCGGCGTAGACATCACCGCCGGCTACAAGTCGGTTGAACTGATGAAAAAGCATATTAACCGCACCAAGAATGCCGGTTGTCTGGACGACGTCGGCGGCTTCGGTGGTTGCTTTGGCCTTGATATGACGGGCATTACCGAGCCCGTGCTGGTGTCTGGTACCGACGGTTGCGGTACCAAGGTCAAACTTGCGATTTTGATGGACAAGCACGACACCATCGGCATCGATGCGGTTGCCATGTGCGTCAACGACATTATCTGCTGCGGCGCGCGTCCGCTGTTCTTCCTTGACTATATTGCCTGCGGCAAGAACATCCCCGAAAAGATCGCTTCCATCGTCGGCGGCGTTGCAGAGGGCTGTGTCCAGTCCGGTGCCGCACTCATCGGCGGCGAAACC
>JAZOCH010000010.1:0-3662 GCA_045596425.1 Acutalibacteraceae bacterium
GGCGGCGGTATTGTGCCGCGTCCCGGAGAAGTGTCCCTTGCACATAACGGCGTGCTGTTCCTTGACGAACTGCCGGAGTTTTCCCGTGTGTCGATGGAATGTCTGCGCCAACCCTTGGAGGACGGCCGCGTGACCATCTCCCGTGTCAGCGCCTCCCTCTCCTATCCCTGCTCCATTATGCTGGTCGCCGCAATGAACCCTTGCCCCTGCGGCTATTACGGTCACCCCACCCGAGCGTGCACCTGCTCCGCGCAGGCAGTCAGCCGTTACCTCGGCAAGGTGTCGGGACCTCTGCTTGACCGCATCGACCTGCACATCGAGGTGCCGCCGGTGGAATACGACCAGCTCTCCTCGCAGGCAAAATCCGAATCCTCCGCCGCCATTCGTGCGCGCGTCAATGCCGCGCGTGCCATTCAGCAGCGGCGTTTTGCCGACACCGATATTGTCAGCAACGCGCGTATCCCCACCAGCAAGCTCAAAGACTTTTGTCCCCTCACCGATGCGGCGAACGCCCTGCTCAAAGGCGCGTTCGAGCGCCTCGGGTTATCGGCGCGCGCCTATGACCGCCTGTTAAAGGTGGCGCGCACCATCGCCGACCTTGCCGACAGCGAGGTCATCGACACGCCGCACATCGCGGAGGCGATTCAGTATCGCAGCCTTGACCGCAAGTACTGGCAAACGAGGCAAGACGGATGAACGAGAAAATGAACGCCCTGCGCCGTCAGGCGATGGCTCTGCCGTTACAACCGGGCGTGTATTTGATGAAGGATGCCGCAGACCACATCCTATACATTGGCAAGGCGAAAAAACTCAAAAACCGCGTCAGCCAATATTTCGGCTCACAGGCAAATCACTCGCCCAAGGTGCGACGGATGGTCGCCGCGGTGGACCATTTTGACTACATCGTGGTGGGCAACGAATTCGAAGCGCTGGTACTGGAATGCTCCCTCATCAAACAGCACCGCCCCAAATACAACATCCTGCTCAAAGACGATAAGGGCTACCATTACGTACGGGTGTCCAAGCCGCCCTATTCCCGTCTGAGTGAGGCAAACCGGTTAGCAAACGACGGTGCCGAGTATATCGGCCCGTTCATGAGCTCTTACACCGTCAAGCAGGCAGTGGACGAGGCAAATAAGATTTTCTCCCTCTCCACGTGCGGACGCACCCTCACACACGGCAAACGTGCCGGCGACCGTCCCTGCCTCAATGCCCACATCGGGCAATGCTGTGCGCCCTGCACGGGACGTGTCAGCCCCGAGGAGTATCAGGAACGGGTGAACCAAGCGATTGAATTTCTCACCAAGGGCAGTGCCGACACCATGGCGGCATTGCAACAGCGCATGGAGGATGCCGCCGAACGGCTGGACTTTGAGCAAGCGGCGCGTCTGCGTGACCGCATTGCGGCTATCAAACGATTGGGCGAAAAGCAAAAAGTCATTCTCTCACGCATCGAGGAGCAGGACGTCATCGCGCTCGCGCAAGGCTCGGGTGCGGCGTGCTTTGAGGTGTTTCGGTTCCACGGCGGACGGCTGTGTGACCGCGAGCATTTTCTATTGGATGAGCAAGACGACCTCGCCACCGCGCGCGCCGCATTCATCGAGCAATACTATGCAATGCGCGACCGTGTTCCGCCGCAGATAACGGTGGACGGTGAGGTAGAGGACAGCGAGCTGCTCGAACGGTGGCTGGGCGAAAAAGCCGCACGGCGCGTACACATCGTGCGACCGCAAATTGGTGAACAAGCCCATCTTGTGGAGATGTGCCGCGCCAATGCCGCCGAACGCATCGCGCAACAAGTCGGTATGACAGGCAGAGAATCCGCCGCGCTGGAAGATATCCGCGAACTGCTCGGTCTCACCCACACGCCGACGTATATTGAGTGCTACGATATTTCCAACACCGCCGGCAGTGACAACGTCGCCGGCATGGTGGTGTTCGAGAACGGAAAACCGCGCAAAAGCGCCTATCGCCGTTTTCGTATTCAATCGGTCGTCGGGCAGGACGACTACGCCTCCATGACCGAGGTGCTTACCCGTCGCTTGGACGAATATCTTGCCCACAAGGACGAGGGTGTCGGCTTCGGACGTAAACCCGACCTCATTCTGCTTGACGGCGGCGAAGGACATATTTCCACCGTCAAACCCGTTATTGACCGATACGGGCTGGATATTCCCGTATTCGGACTGGTGAAGGATGACCGCCACCGCACCCGTGCCGTCGCGTTCCAAGGCGGTGAGATCGCCATCCACCTCAAACGCGCAGCATACACCCTGCTCTCTTCCATTCAAGAAGAAGTACACCGTTATGCCATCGCCTACCACCGCAATCGGCGCAAAAAATCCACCATCTCCTCCGCTTTGCTGTCGATTGACGGCATCGGAGAGACACGCGCACGCGCCCTGCTTCGGCAGTTCGGTTCGGTACGCAATATCGCACGCGCATCCTACGAGGAACTGATGCTCGTCAAAGGAATGACCCGTCCTGCCGCCGAAGCGATACAGCGGCATTTCGGAAAGCAAGGAGAATAAAGACTATGAAAAACAATCTTATCTTCATCGGAATGCCGTCCAGCGGCAAATCCACCCTCGGTCGTCTGCTCGCCAAAGAGCTTGGTCGCCCCTTTCTTGACACCGATGACGTCATCCGTCAGTTAAACAGCTGTGAACTGCACGAGATTATGGACCGTGACGGGCTGGACGGATTCTTACAGCGTGAGGTGGAGGCTATTTGCACCGTGGACGTGGAAAACACCGTCATCGCCACGGGTGGCAGCGCCATCTACTCGCCTGCCGGTATGGAGCATCTCAAAAACATCGGCACGGTCATTTACGTCGCCATCAGCTACGACACGCTGGAACAGCGCGTCGGCGACCCTCACTTGCGCGGCGTGGTGCTTGCCCCCGGCAAGACCTTGCGTGACCTGTATGCGGAGCGCGTGCCGTTGTACGAGAAATACGCCGACCTGACGCTGGTGCAAGCGGAGGGTGAAACCACGCGCGAATCTGTTTTGCGGCTACTGGAACTCATAAAATAACGCATAATTCCCCTTTCTCTTTCGTATATAGTAAGAGAAAGGGGAATTATTATGGCGATTAAGATTTTCATTGACCAAGGACACAATCCCGAGGGGGTCAACGCCGGCGCCGAGGGCAACGGCATCCGCGAGCAGGACATCACCTATCCCGTCGGCATTTATCTACGGGACATCCTCAATCAGGACGGGCGGTTCGAGGCGCGCACCTCGCGCAACTCACCCGACGAGGTGCTCGGCACCTCCAACGCCACCAGCCTAGCCTCACGGGTGAATATGGCGAACAGCTGGCCGGCAGACTACTTTATCAGCATCCACTGCAATGCGAACACAAACCCTGCCGTCAACGGCAGTGAGGTGTACGTCTACCGCGCCGACAGCGTGGCAGGCAATCTGGCAGAGGATGTGCTGGAAGCCATCGTCGAGCGCGTCGGAACAAAGGATAACGGCGTACGGGAGAACCCTGCCTTGTACGTTCTGCGCCGCACCTCAATGCCTGCCATATTGGTGGAGCTGGCCTATGTCACCAACTTTGAGGACGCACAGAAGCTCATTCACGACCAGTATTCCTTCGCTTACGCCATTTATGAAGGGCTATTGGACTATCTTGACCTCGAACCGAATGTGC
>JAZOCH010000011.1:0-4799 GCA_045596425.1 Acutalibacteraceae bacterium
ATGTTTGTACGCGCTCGGGCGGTATCTGCGCCCTGCCGGCGTGACAAGCAAGGTGTATTTTGATAAGATTTTTACCGCCGTGGAAAAAGCAAAGAAATAAGGTGTATTATTATGGAACAGAAAAAAATCGACCGCATTAACGAGCTTGCGCGTCTGGCGAAGCAGCGCGAGCTGACCGCCGAGGAGACTGCCGAACGGCAGGCCCTGCGCGCGGAATATATTGCGGCGTTTCGCGCCAATCTGACAGCACAGCTGGAAAATACCGTCATTGTAGATAAGGACGGCAATCGCATAAAGCCCAAGCGGACCCCAAAACAATCGTGAGTTAAACGAGGAGGATACGATTATGGAAAAACTGCTCAATTTACTGGATACCAACGCGCGCCTGAGCGTCGAACAGCTGGCGGTGATGCTGGATATGCGCGAGGATGAGGTTGCGGCGGAGATTGCCCGTCTGGAAGCGGACGGCATCATCCGCGGCTACAAGCCGCTCATCGATTGGGAAAAGACCGACCGTGAGCTGGTCACCGCCATTATCGATTTGCAGATTGCACCGAGCAAGGACAAGGGCTTCGATGCGCTCGCCGAGACCATCACCGCATTTGATGAGGTGGAGGGCGTGACGCTCATGTCGGGCGGCTACGACCTGTCGGTCAAGCTGCGCGGAAAATCCTTCCGCGACGTGGCGATGTTTGTCCATAAGCGGTTGTCGCCGCTGGACGGCGTGCTGTCCACCGCCACGCATTTTGTGCTCAAAACGTACAAGGAGCGCGGTGTGCTGTTCACCGACAAACCGAAGGACGAGAGAGGCTTGGTATGAAGTACGAACATTTGCTTAACACCACCTTGCAGGAGCTGAAACCATCGGGTATCCGCAAGTTTTTTGACATTGCGGCGGAGATGGACGAGGTTATCTCGCTGTCGGTGGGTGAACCGGATTTTGCCACGCCGTGGCACATTCGGCAAGAAGGTATCCGCACGCTGGAAAAGGGGCGCACCTGGTACAGCCCCAACGCCGGCTTGCTGGCGTTGCGCGAGGCGATCGCCGGCTATGTCGGGCGTCGCAACGGCGTGCAATATGACCCGAAAAGTGAAGTACTGGTGACGGTCGGCGGCAGTGAGGCCATCGACCTGACCTTCCGCGCCCTGCTCAATGCAGGGGACGAGGTGCTTATCCCCGAGCCGAGCTTTGTGTGCTATGAGCCGCTTGCCCGTATGGCAGGCGGCGTGCCGGTGTCGTTGGTGACACGGATGGAGGATGAGTTCCGTTTGACTGCCGAGGCGGTGAAGGCGGCCATCACACCGCGTACGAAGATATTGGTGCTGCCCTTCCCCAACAATCCCACGGGTGCGATTATGCCGCGTGAGCATCTCGAAGAGATTGCCGCGGTGCTGCGCGGCACCGATATTATGGTGTTGTCGGACGAGATTTACGGCGAGCTGACCTACGGGCGCGAGCACGTCAGCATCACCTCGCTGGAAGGGATGCAGGAGCGTACCGTGCTGGTCAGCGGCTTCTCCAAGGCGTTTGCGATGACGGGCTGGCGACTCGGCTATGCTTGCGGTCCTGCCCCCGTGATGAAGATGCTCACCAAACTGCACCAGTTCGGCATTATGTGCGCCCCCACCACGGCGCAGTACGCCGCCATCGAGGCGATGAACAACGGGGATGCCGCGGTGGAGAAGATGCGCGACGAGTATGATGCGCGCCGCCGCTTGACGGTGGACGGGCTTAACAAGCTGGGACTGACCTGCTTTGAGCCGCAGGGCGCGTTTTACGTGTTCCCCTGCATCCGTTCCACGGGGATGACCTCGGAGGAGTTTTGCGGTCGTCTGCTCAAAGAAAAGCACGTCGCGGTCGTGCCGGGCAACGCGTTTGGGGAAAGCGGCGAGGGCTACGTGCGCATTTCGTATTGCTATTCCGTCAACCACATTTCCGAGGCGCTGGGGCGCATCAAGGAATTCCTCGAGGAGAACGGCTTATGCAAGTAACCGTACACGCCCCTGCCAAAATCAACCTCACGCTGGATGTGGTCGGCATGCGCGCGGACGGGTATCATCTGCTGGAAAGCGTGATGCAGTCGGTGGATTGCTACGACACGCTGACGGCAACGGCCACCGACGGAGAATTGACGCTGGATGTTGTCGGTGCACCGCCTTGCCCCGTGGACAAGAACACCGCTTACCGTGCCGCGCAGGTGTTTTTGCGGCAGACGGGGATAAACGGTGGCGCGGCAATGACGCTGAAAAAGCGTATTCCGCAACAAGCCGGTATGGGCGGCGGCAGTGCTGATGCGGCGGCGGCGCTGATAGCGCTCAACGCGCTGTACGGCACACGGCTTTCCGTTGAAGAATTGTGTGCGATGGGCGCGCAGGTGGGCGCAGATGTGCCGTTTTGCGTGCTTGGTGGTACCGTCATGGTGACGGGGATCGGCGAAGGATTGGAGCCTCTGCCTAATCTGCCCGATTGTGCCATTGTGATTGCACAGCCTGCCAACGGTATTTCGACGGTTGAGGCGTATTCCGCACTGGATCGTACGCCGATCGAACGGCACCCCGACCATCCCACCTTGCTGGCGGCGTTACGCCGCGGCGACCTTGGCGGCGCGTGTGCCGCGGTGCATAACGTGTTTGAGCCTGCCACCGCGCTGGAAGGCGTGACGGCGATTCGTCGTCGGATGGCGGCATTTTCGCCGCTTGCCGCGCAGATGACCGGTAGCGGCTCGGCGGTGTTTGCGGTGTTCGCCGACAGTGCGCAGGCACAGCAGTGTGCCGATGCACTGGCAAAGGAGTTCCCCGTGGCGTTCGTTTGCCGTCCTTGTGAGGGAAACCGCGTGGAAGTGAAATAAATAATTGCATAAAATTACCAAATCCCGTCCATACTCTGGCTATCAGACAGAGAGGACGGGATTTTTATGGTATATTCGAGACGGTTTTTGCGTGCAGGTGTCGGCGGCTTGGTGCTGTGCCTGCTGTTGTCGCTGTGCGGCTTTTACGGGCGATGTGCCGATGTGAGGGAAAGCGTGGTGCGCCTGCACATATTGGCAAACTCCGACAGTAAGGAGGACCAAGCGCTCAAATTGCAGGTGCGCGATGCGGTGGTAGAGGCGGCGGCAGGATGGTTGGACGGTGCCGCCAATGCCGAGGAGGCGTTGGCGCTTGCCGAAGAGCGCCTGCCGGCGTTGCAGGAGGTGGCACAGCAGACGGTCACGCAGGCAGGGTACGATTACCCCGTTAAGGCAACGCTGTGCACGATGTATTTCACCACGCGGCAATACGACGCGGTTACCCTGCCGGCAGGGGTGTACGATGCGGTGCGTTTCACCATCGGCAGTGGTGAGGGGAAGAACTGGTGGTGCGTGGTGTATCCGCCGCTGTGCGCCGGCGCGGCGGTGGAGCGGCGGACGCTCAGCGACGTGCTGGACAGTGATCAGGTGTCGATGGTGACGGATAATAAGCGGTTTGTGGTGCGGTTTAAGGTACTGGAATGGTGGGAGGAACTGGTGAATTTTCTGCGCTGAACACCACCGAAAGAAAATTTTGAAAAAACTTGAATTTTTCTCTTGACAAATGGGGATGCTTAGTGTATTATAGTCAAGCGGCTTTTGAAGAGCCGTGGTGACTTACGCACCTTTAGCTCAGTTGGTAGAGCACCTGACTCTTAATCAGGGTGTCCAGGGTTCGAGTCCCTGAAGGTGCACCAATACATGGCCCGTTGGTCAAGTGGCCTAAGACTCCGGCCTCTCACGCCGGCAACAGCGGTTCGAATCCGCTACGGGTCACCACCGCAACGCTTACACGGCGTTGCACCAGTTGGTGCTGATGACGGTGAGGGTACACCTGTTCCCATCCCGAACACAGCAGTTAAGCTCACTTGTGCCGACAATACTTGGCTGGAAGCGGCCCGGGACGATAGGTAGGCGCCAACACAACCGTTTTGCCACCGTGACAGATTTTCCAATAGGAGGGTCAAGGCACTCACGCAGGCAAAACTGTCCTCGCCTTGCGAGGGCACATATTGCTCCTTAGCTCAGTCGGTAGAGCGCATGACTGTTAATCATGATGTCGTCAGTTCGAGCCTGACAGGAGCAGCCAGAAAAAGAAAAGACACGCTGCAAAGCGTGTCTTTTCTTTTTCAACTAAATCCGTCCTATCGGACGGGATAAATCCATCTTCGATGGATGAAATCACTTGCGTGATGAAATCCGACTTCGTCGGGTTAGGGGACGGATTTAATTTCATCTGCGAAGCAGATTTCATCCAAGCACCGCTTGGATTTCACCGTGAGCAAAGCGAACGATTTCATTTAACCTTGCAACTCCACCGCTTTTATGCTATAATAAAATAAAAGGAGTTGATAGTATGAAAAAAGTTAATATATTACAGTTGATAGCATCAATTTGTTTGTTAGTCGGTAATGTTATAAATCTTTTGAATCTTTGTTTAGAAATTCCTTTTGCAGTGTATGTGTGTACAGGACCGTTGTTTATAATTTCGGTAATTCTATATAGTATTGTTTTAATTAAAAAAATAAAATTAAAGAAAAGTCAACTGGATGACTATAGTAATTAAAATTCCTCGGTTTTCGCCCAGTTCTTTTTCGGACACGAATGACAAAAATCCCGTTCACGAAAGTGGGCGGGATTTTTACTTATTACCTTTTCACTTTTCACTAAAAAAATTGAACGGGATTTTTGGAAGGTAATAAGTAATAGTGAATAGTGAAGAAGTATTGCGGCTTTGCCGCTTTTATGCTATGGTTGTGCTACAATAGGGACAAAATTTTTATCAATATTTAT
>JAZOCH010000012.1:0-8479 GCA_045596425.1 Acutalibacteraceae bacterium
CGCCTTTATGTACCGCCGACGGCTGTGCCATCCAAATGCCAACAGAACCATCAAGCCTGCTGAAAGCAGTTTTAACAACAGCGACAACCACGCCGCCATCGGCGGCAATAACAATATCAAGCTGAATAATGCACCGACCAGGGCGCCGATAACCAAGCGCCATGCGCGTGCGCCAAGCCCCATCAACCGCCGCACACCAAGCAGCAGCAGAAAATCAATCCACCAATTTACTGCCAGCAGAATATCCGCATAAATGACCATCCGTCTTCCACCTTTCCGACAACCGTATCCATTATAATCCTCCGTACAGGGTGGTTTCTGCCGAAATTTGCAAGGGACAGTAAATTCGGACAAGCGAATTTAGCGAGAAAGATGCGGTTTGTTCTTTACAGTGCAGGCAAAATGTGCTAAAATACGACATTGGTGTGAATTATTGCAGAGCAAAGGCAATTCTCTGACGTTTTTGGCCATACTGAAAACGAAGGGAGTGGCTTTTATGCAATTCAAACAACCGAACAAGCGTCTATACCTATGCTGGGTGATATATACCTTAGTTGCCTCCGTTATTCCACTGGGTATCGGTCTGTTTTTGACCCGATTGTCCGTGTTACCTCCGAGGCTGTCATATATCCTAGCCGTTGTTTGGACGAGTGCATTGGTGTTGCTGCTGACGGTATACTATCCTCTGCGCTACCGTCGGATGCGATACGCGGTCAGTGCGGATGCCGTTATCGTGGTGCGCGGTTTGCTATTTGCCGTCCACCGACAAATGCCGTTGTCTGCCATACGGCACATCACTACCCTTCGTGGTCCTCTCGAACGGTTAACCGGTCTTACTACCTTATTGATCAGCGCCAGCGGTGGGTACTTGTTTATTGAAGGGCTTACTGCCGATGAGGCATCGGCGCTGACGCAGGCATTGCTATGACGACCGTTATTCATCGCCGCCGCCAGCATCCTATCGCTGTTTTTCGCTACTCCTTTCGCTATTTGTTTTTGCTCTCCGTGCCGCTGATACGTGGTTTGCGTTACATCCGCACACCGCAAGGGCTTTACCACTGGATTCAAGGGGCATGGATTGACTTGACCGCCATTCTCCTCCTACTGGTGCTTCCGTTTCTTCTCTGGCGCGGATACACCTATTCGCTGACAGACCAAGGCTTCATCCTGCGCCGCGGCATACTGCTGCGACTGGAAACGGTTATTCCCCGACAACACATATCCACGTTATCGGTAGAACAACCGCTTTTTCTGCGCATAATACGAGCGGCGCGCATTGCTGTCGATACCGATGCCGGCAATCATTTCCGTGCGGATTTTACCTTAACGGTCAGCGAACGACATGCACGCGAAATTCTTGCGGAAAGACAGGGCGTTGACGAGCCGATTGTCTACCGCTATCGTGCACGACCGATGCACATTGTCGTGCTGTCAATACTGGTATCTAACTCATTGAGCGGCGTGCTTATTTTGACAACGGCATTTTATCAAAGCGGACGTCTGCTTGGCGATGCCTACCGTCAACAGCTGGTAGGCAATCTGGAAAATGCCGCGGACTATTTGCGTATTATTCCGCGCACGACCGCCATTATCATTCTTGTTGTGTTGATTGGCTGGGGAATTGCCGCCACACGCAATTTGCTGCGTCACCTACCGTTTCGGGTAACACGGTATCGTGCGGTCGTTTCCGTACGCCACGGCGCTCTCACCCGACGCGAACATCTCTGTTCTGTGTCATCGGTGCATTACCTCGATTATCGCCAGACCATTCTGTGCAAAATATTACATCTGCGCATTGGATTTATCCATTGCATAGGATACGGAAAAGGCCGTGATTCTCTATCCCTGCTGATTCCTGCATCACCCGTCCGCCATACCGAAAAGCAGGCACGGTGTCTACTGCCGGAATTTTGTCCACAAGCCGTGACCATACGCCCGACAACAAACGCACTTCTCCGATATATCGCCTATCCGCTGTGCGGATTGCTGTTGACCTACCCCACAGCTTACGTTGTTGCACCTTTGTTGCCGCTATGGCAGGACATTCTGCTGCACCTGGCGCTTTTTGCATATATCCCACTTGCATGGGCGGCAACGGTTAAGGTCGTTGACCGCTTCACGGCAGGAGTTGGCTACGGTAACGGCTTTGTTACCCTTCGCTATTCTCGTTGGCTGACGTTCCACACCGTCACCGTGCGGCAAAGCGACATCGTAGCTGTGCACTTTCGGCAGTCGGTGTTTCAACGGCGTCGCCAACGAGGGGATTTAATCATTCTAACGTACAGCGAAGAACCGCGCCGTCATCGAATACGGCATTTAAGCGAGTGCGATGCTGGGCAATTCTTATCTCGATACCACAACAATCAGGAAAGGTGAATATTCGATGTCTTTGACGTTTCTCCCGTTTGACCGAGACGGTGCATCGGTCGTTGCTCCTTTTTTTAATAGCCGTGCTGACCGCTTTTGTGACCGCACGGTCGGTGTCAACTATATGTGGCGCGTTCCCTTTGACGGCAAATACGTCATCACACACGGATGCTTGATGTTACAGGTTAGTTACGGTGTAAAGGGTATTCACTTCACATATCCGATTGGTGAAAATCCTGCGCAAGCATTAACAGAACTGGAAGGCTATTGCCTTGAAAACGGCTTACCGATGCAATTCGCCTCGGTATCACCGCAGGAGATTACGGAATTGCAGGCGCGGTATCCGTCAATCACGGTAGCCGCCAATCGCGATTTCTTCGATTATTTGTATCATTACGAGGACCTTTCGACCTTTGCCGGTCGGCGGTACAGTGCGCAACGTAATCACATTAACCGTTTCGCCAAGCAATGGCCAAACTGGGCATATCGTCCTCTGAACCGTGAGGATATCCCTGCGGTCAAAACCTTCTTGCAGGAGTATATTGACCGAAAAACCGCCCATGAATCCCTCTCTCGTTCCGAACAAATCGAACTGCGCGGTTGTGCGGATTTGCTTGACGTGATGCACGATTTCGGTATGAGCGGCGGTATACTCACCGTTGATGGCAGCATCGTCGCCTTCTCCATTGGCGAAAAACTGGGAGATACGCTGTACGTGCATTGTGAAAAGGGCGACGTTCGTTATCCCGGTGTATATCAACTGATAGTCCGCGAATTCGCCGCGCATAACGCCGAGTCGACACTGCGCTATATCAACCGCGAGGACGATTCGGGCGATGTCGGGTTACGGCAATCCAAGCTGGCATACCGTCCTTGCGCAATATTGGAAAAGAGCATCGTTGTCGTACACAACGGAAAGGATTGAGTCTATGGGACAATTACGACTGGACGAGCTGGCATCACGTCAGCTGAACATATCCATTAAAGAGGCTGCCGCGCTGATTATGGAAGGGCGTATCTGGATCGGCAGTGTGCCTGCGGACAAACCGGGGACAGCGGTATCGGAAGATACCTTGCTCATCTGCCGTGAAAAAGCCAAAAAATACGCCAGCCGCTCAGGCTATAAGCTTGAAAAAGCGCTCGCGTGCTTCGGTGTTTCGCCGTGCGACCGTACGGTATGCGATATCGGCGCGAGTAACGGCGGCTTTACCGATTGCTTATTGCAAAACGGTGCCGCGCACGTATTCGCCGTGGACGTCGCGTATGGTATCCTTGCTTGGGAGCTGCGTAACGACGAACGCGTAACCGTGCTTGAACGCACCAATGCGCGTAACCTTGCCCCGGATAATCTCAACGGCACCGTTTGTGATATGGTCACGGTGGACGTGTCCTTTATCTCGCTTAAAAAAATCTTCCCTGCCATTCACCGTATACTCAAAGACGGCGGTGAAGTCATCACCCTGATCAAACCGCAATTTGAGGCCAAAAAGCACGAATTAGGCAAAAACGGCATTCTCAAAGATGCCGCCGCCACTCTGCCGCCGTTGCTCACCGATATTTTTACTGCCGCTGCCGAAAACGGACTGGCTGTTCAAGGATTGACCGTGTCCCCCATTCACGGCACGAACGGCAACGTGGAATATCTTGCGCATTACACCCATCACGCCGAACCACACATACCGGATGCAACCAGCTGGACAGCGATGATTAACGAAGCAATGCTGGCACAACCCGATATGTAACAACCGCCCCTTGCGACACAGATTAGTCGCAAGGGGCTTATTGCGTTATTGCGAGATTTTCCCATTGACAGCGTTCATCAACCATGCTATACTATTAACATCGAACAAACGTTCTGTGTTGGGGTGATGGTGATGGAACGGCATATTCTGCACGTGGATTGTAATAAATTTTACGCATCGGTCGAATGCAGTCGTCGTCCCGAATTGCGGGATAAGCCCGTGGCGGTCGGTGGTAATGAGGCATCCCGTCACGGTATCGTGCTGACCAAAAACGAGATTGCTGCCGCTTATGGTTTGACTACGGGAGAGCCCTTGTGGTCGGCACGGCAAAAATGTCCGCAGTTGGTGGTAGTTCCGCCCGATTTCCCCACCTATATCCGTTATTCCGCGATGGTTCGCCGTATCTTGGCGGATTACAGCGACCGTATCGAACCTTTTGGACTGGACGAGGCGTGGTTAGACCTTACCGGCTGCGCCGGTGATCCGATTACTACGGCGAACGATATCCGCGAACGCATTAAGACGGAGCTGGGCATTACGGTCAGCGTCGGCGTAAGCTTTAATAAGTCCTTTGCAAAGCTCGGCAGTGACTATAAAAAGCCGGATGCCGTGACGGTTTTTTCACGAGAAAATTTCAAAGAGCTTGTATGGCCACTCCCTGCCGAAGAACTGATTTATGTCGGCCCTGCGACCAAACGCAAGCTCGCCGAACGCTATATTTTCACCATCGGCGACATCGCCAACGCCAACCCTGCAATGCTTCGTGCGCTGTTGGGTAAATGGGGCGGAATGCTCTATGCCATGGCGAACGGATTGGATAGCCAACCTGTCATTCCCGTTGAATCGGCCAACGCGGCACAATCGGTCAGCAACGGCATTACCACGCCGCGCGACCTCACCGATGACCGCGAGGTGAAAGCCGTAATGGTTATGCTCTCGGAAAGCGTCGGACGCCGTCTGCGCGAACAGCATCTGGTCGGGCGTACGGTGGAAATTCACCTGCGAGATAATACGCTCGCCACCCATAGTCATCAGGCATCCCTGCCCTATTATATCCAATCCACCAAGGATATCGCCACCGAAGCGTTTACGTTGTTTCAAAAACAGCACAAGCGCACACGCCCTTTACGCAGCATCACGGTTGGCATTTCGGCTCTGGAAGCGGAGGATATTCCCTGTCAGCTTGACCTACTGGACAGCGATGCGCGCAACAAACGGGAAGCACTGGATAAAACCGTTGACAAGCTTAAAGCGCGCTTTGGGGACACTTGCGTACGCCGCGCGATCGTACTGGAAGATCCCGAGCTTTCGGGTGTCAGCCCGTACGAAAGTCATACCATCCACCCGGTCGGATTTTCGGGTAAATTGGAAGATTGAGGTATCCTATGGATTGTAAAACCTATGTAGAGGTGACCGCGTCCTTTTCCCCCGATGGCACAGTTATTCCGCTGTCGATCAAATGGCAGGACGGTACAGTGTATACGATTGACCGCGTGCTGGACATCCGCCGTTCTGCTGCTCTCAAAGCAGGCGGATGCGGTTTGCGTTACACCTGCCGTATCCGCGGACAGCAAACCTATCTGTTCCTCGATGAGGACCGCTGGTTCGTCGAAAGGAAATGAGAAAAAGCCGCACAGAGTGCGGCTTTTTCTCATTATTGGCGTTTGACGATATTATCCAACGATTTCACAATGCATCCACACGGCATCACACCGCGCACCGAGGTCAGCGGATATACGCTGGTTGCTTTCCCGATAACCGTACCGGGATTAAGCACACAGCCACACCCAACATCCGCATCGTCCGCGAGAATGCCGCCGATTTTACGCAGCTCTGTTTCATAATCCTCGTCCCCGTGTATAACAACGGGCTTGCCGTCCGCTTTCAGGTTGGAGCAAATCGCACCGGCGCCCATATGCGCGTGATTGCCCAACACCGAATCCCCGACGTAATTGTAATGCGGCACTTGTACCTTATCCAGTAGGATGCAGTTTTTGAGTTCAGAGGAATTGCCGATGACGCAATTTCCTCCCGTAATGACGTTGCCGCGCAAAAATGCGCCTGGGCGTATTTCGCTGCCCGAGCCGATAATGGCAGGTGCCTCAATGGTGGCGGTAGGATAAATTCTCACATTTTCACCGACCAATACACCATCCGCGATAAATGTGTAACCGTCTATCCCCTGTTCCAACAGTGCCGTAATAATTTGTTTGATTTTCGGCAGCAATTCCCACGGATATTCTGCTTGTGAAAACGCGTCTTTGAGGTACGGCACACGACAATCAAACAATTCCGCCGTCTTAACGCTTTTATTCAATCGTATGCCCTCCTTCGGCAATTTTAGCGGCGATACGTTCAGCATATTCCATGCAGGTCTGCTCACTCTCGCTTTCAATCATTACACGAACGACCGGCTCTGTACCACTTTGGCGAAGCAGCACACGACCATTGCCGTTAATCAGCTTTTCAACTGCAGCTTTCTCTGCCAGCACGCCTTTATCCGCTAATGCCGCCGCTTTATCTTTCACGCGAATATTCTTGGTGTATTGCGGATACAGCGTAACAGGCTCGGCCAGCTTTGCCAAGGTGGATTTGCTGTCGCACAGCTCCTCGGTAATCATAATAGCGGTCAGCAGGCCATCTCCCGTGGTCGCATATTTTTTAAGAATAATGTGTCCTGATTGCTCACCGCCAAGACTGTAATCCTTATCCTGCATACACTCATAGACAAAGCGGTCGCCTACCTTTGTCTGCTCGCATTTGATGCCGACCTTGGCAAGACTGTTCACAAAACCGCTGTTGGACATTACGGTAGCCACGACCGTATCCTTGTTGAGCATACCACGGGATTTGAGGCGATTGGCGAGGATATACATCATCGCATCCCCATTCACAACGTTGCCGTTTTCGTCCACCGCGATACAACGGTCGCAATCGCCGTCAAACGCGAAGCCGACGTCCAAATGCTGTTCCTTGACCAGCTTGCACAGATTTTCAATATGCGTCGAGCCGCACCGCTCATTCACGTTTAAGCCGTCGGGTTCGTCCCCGATAACCACGGTTTGCGCACCCAAGGCACCAAATACCGCACGCGCAATCATCCAAGAAGCGCCGTTGGCACAATCCAAACCAACGCGCAGTTTTTTATAAGAGTTGGACGCTACCGAGATAAGATAAGCAACGTACCGATTGCGCCCTGCCACGTAGTCAACGATGCAGCCGATGCGTTCACGGCACGCGAGCGGCAAATCGGGTGCGGATACGCCGATAGTCTTCATATCACCGTCAATATACGCCTCAATGAG
Organism: Acutalibacteraceae bacterium; assembly: GCA_045596425.1. Lineage (GTDB taxonomy): Bacteria > Bacillota > Clostridia > Oscillospirales > Acutalibacteraceae > UBA5905. The sequence continues at coordinate 7,415 of JAZOCH010000012.1, forward strand.
CAGGGTTGTTGCATCATCCAGCTTTTCGCCGTAACGATTGATCACTTTAATGCCGTTGTCATAATAGGGATTATGCGAAGCGGTGATCATAATACCGCAATCAAATTCATCCTGTCGTGTGACATAGGATACACCGGGCGTGGTGGTCACGTGCAGCATATACGCATCCGCGCCAGAAGCCGTAATGCCGGCGACCAGCGAATATTCCAGCATATAGCTGGAACGTCGGGTATCCTTGCCGATAACGATGCGCGGACGATAGCCGGCTTTGTTGCAGCCCGACAGTGCCGACGCGTAATACCAACCGAGAAAACGCCCGATTTTGTAGGCGTGCATCGAGGTTAGGCTCAGATTTGCTTCACCTCGAAATCCGTCGGTGCCGAAATATTTGTTCTTTCGAGGTGCATTGGCAATCTGGGGCTGAATCGCAATCTTATCCTGCAACAGTTCGTCCGCAGAGATGTCAAACAATTCGCACAGCATTAATACCTTATCAATTTGCGGTAACGCTTGATCCATCTCCCATTTGGATACCGACTGTCGGGATACCGCTATCTTCTCTGCTAACTGCTCCTGTGATATCCCACGCGAGGAACGCAGACGTGTAATCTTCTCGCCCAGTGTCATATCAAAAACTCCTCTCGTTACAACATACCTTTTATAGAATATACGCATAATGCCCTGACTATTCTATGGTATCAAAACTCTTTTCGCGAAACAAGCAACTTGCATTTGAATTTAACCGCAACCGAAAGTTGCTTATTTTCTGAATATACGAACATATCACAGAGCTTTTGATAAATTAATCTCGATTTAGTAAATAAATGTTGACAAACAAAAAAGGACTACCGAAGTAATCCTTTGTTTTGGAGAGTTTTGAACTTAGTGACACGAATAAAATATGCCTAAAAACCGAGGAGTTCTCTATTCTAATCTGTTTTTCCGTTGCTTAATCTTTTCCTGAATGTGAGAAATGGCAAAAGCGCCTATGGGTGTAAGGAAAAGGAATATCCAAAACAAAGCATCCCAAATGCTGCTTATCAACCAAAGTGTTTCAGAAACCTC
>JAZOCH010000013.1:0-4413 GCA_045596425.1 Acutalibacteraceae bacterium
CTTGGCTCACAGAACGACATGGCTACGATCCGACTTTACTGAATTCACCGAAAGGAGTGACCGCGATGGATGCCGTTCCGTATATTGTACTGTGGCTGCTGACAGCCGTTTTCGCGCTTGTCAGTGTGTGGTTGTATCGCAAAAACCACCCCATCCTCTGCATCTCGACAACGGCGCTGCCGACCGTCGGCGCGGCTTCGCTGTTGCTTGTCTTACTGCACGACCTCAACCTGCCACACGATGACGGCATCCCCGTCACCGCCGTGATGCGGTGGTTTATGCTGGACGACAACCTTACGCTCCACGAGGCGCGTGCCATTCCTAACGCCGCCATACTGCTCGTTGTCGCCGTTGTATTCTTTACAATAATGCTGTTGCTTATTGTCCGAAAAAGCCGAAAAATCCTCGAAAATTCCCCTCTTGACAAATAAAAATGCGTGTTATATAATAGAAGAAATTATTTTTTAAATGCGTTGATGGAGAACGTTTCGTTCAACGACCGTTTCAGAGAGCCACCGTTGCTGGGAGGGTGGTACGGTCGGAACAGAAATTCTGGCTCCTGAGCAGAGCCGCCCAAAGGGTTATCCTCAGTAGGCGACTACGGCTTGCCCCGTTATCATGGCAGAGAGCTTGTTGGAGTTCTTATGAGCAGACCGTATACAATACGGTAATCAGGGTGGTACCGCGGAAAAAGTTTTTTCGTCCCTGAGGTCAACTTTTGACCTCAGGGCTTTTTTATGTAAACTTCTAAAAGGAGTCGATTGTTATGAACCGCATCCAAATCGCCGACACCACGCTCTGTCCGCAGGGCAATACGTACAGCTTCAAGGAGAAGCTGGAAATCGCCCGTCAGTTGGAAAAACTGCACGTGGACATCATCGAGCTGCCCGAAATCACGGGCGGTAAGACGGACACCTTGCTGGTACGCACCATCAGCGCCTTTGTCAAGGAGAGCATCCTCTCGGTGGCGGCAGGCAGCACGATGCAAAGCATTGAGGACGCCGCCGCGGCGCTGAATAACGCCGCCAACGCGCGTATTCGTATCGAATTGCCGTTGTCTCCCGTCGGGATGGAATATACCGCACACAAAAAGCCTGCCGCGATGCTGGATTGGATTGCCAAGGCAGTCGCCGCCGCGTGCGACAAATGTGCCGATGTCGAATTCTGCGCCGTGGACGCCACGCGTGCGGATGCGGAGTATCTCAAAAAGGCCATCGCCGCCGCCGTCGAGGCAGGGGCTAAGACGGTCAGCGTGTGCGACAGCACGGGCGAGATGCTACCCGACGGCTTTGCCGATTTTGCCGCCGCGGTGATGGAGAATGTTACCGTCCCCGTCGCGGTTAAGTGCGACAACAAAAACGGTCTCGCCTCCGCGCAGGCAATCCTCGCGGTGCGCCGCGGTGTCGCCTGTGTCAAGACCGACGTGCAGGGCGTGAGCGTGCCGCTGGAAAGCTTCGCCACGATGGTGAAGAACTGCGGCAACACCTACGGCTTCGAGAGCCGCATCCGCTACACCCAGCTGCACCGCATCATTAAGCAAATTAACTGGGTCGCGGACAACGCCAAAGACAGCGCGACGACCGTAGCGGTGTCGAGTGTCGATGAGGCCGGCATCCATCTCGATGCCAAGGACGACAAGGCCGCGGTGATTACCGCCGCCGCCAAGCTCGGCTACGACCTCTCGGACGACGACCAACAAAAGGTGTACGAGGAATTCCTGCGCGTGGCGGAAAAGAAAAACGTCGGTGCCAAAGAGCTTGACGCCATCATCGCCAGCGTAGCACTGCAAGTGCCTGCCACGTATAAGCTGGAAAACTATGTTATCAACACGGGCAACGTGCTCGCCGCCAGTGCGCAAATCGCCCTCATCCGCGAGGATAAGGTGTTGCAAGGCATCGGCACGGGCGACGGCCCGATTGACGCGGCATTCCGCACCATTGAGCAGATTATCGGTCAACACTTTGAGGTGGATGACTTCCAGATTCAAGCGGTGACGGAGGGCCGCGGTGCGATGGGCAGTGCGCTCGTCAAACTGCGCTCCAATGGCAAGCTCTATTCCGGCAACGGCATCTCCACCGACATCATCGGCGCGAGCATCCGCGCCTACCTGAGCGCGGTCAACAAAATCGTCTACGAGGAGGCGTAATCCCGATGAAATTTTCATTCTCAACCAAGGGCTGGCACGACAGCACCTTTGAGGATTTTTGCGATATTGCGCAGGATCTGCACTTTGAGGGTATCGAACTGCACAACATCCACAACCGCCTGTTCACCGACAAGAACGGCGCGTTCCACGACTATGCCGCGGCGGCGACCTTACGCCGTCTGTATGAGAAAAAGCTGCAACTCCCCTGCATCGACGCCATCGGCGACATCGCCGCCCCCGATGCAGCGGCAGACTGCACGGCGGAGATCCGTCAGTGTATGGAGATTGCACGCAATCTGAAAATTCCTGCCGTGCGCGTACGCGCCGAAGCGAAAGCGGACGTGGACGCGGCAGTGGAGACTGTCTACGCCCTGCTCGCGGCACTGTTGCCCGAGGCGGAAGAAGCCGGTGTCACCCTGCTGGTGGAAACCGCCGGTCTTTTCTGCAACACCGCCACCCTGCGCGACCTGCTCGACCGCTTCGCCTGCGACAACCTCGCGGCGCTGTGGAATATGGCGGCGGCGTATTTCGGCGCCGGCGAGGACCCCGACGATATTATCAAGAATCTCGGCACCTACGTGCGCCACGTGCATATTAACGACGCGACCAAGGAGGGTGACGAGGTCATCTACTGCCTGCTCGGCGAGGGTGACCTGCCCATCGCGGATATGATGCTCGCACTGCGCTCGGTCAATTACGACGGGTTTATCTCCCTCGTGTGGAATCCGGCGTGGTGCGAGGAGCTGGACGATATGGAGATCATCTTCGCTCAGTTCGTCAACTTTATGAAGCAGTTCGGGGACACCTCGCGAGGCGAAAAGGCGCTGTATTACAACCGCGCCCACACGGGCAAATACGTGTGGGAAAAGGACCGCCTCATCGACGCGACCTTCTCGCAGGTGCTCGACCGTATGGTGGAGGAGTTTCCCGACCAGTATGCGTTCAAATACACCACCCTCGACTATACGCGCACGTACAGCGAGTTCCGCGACGACGTGGACGAATTCGCGCGCGTGCTGATTGCGCTGGGCGTCAAAGCAGGCTCCCACGTAGCAGTGTGGTGTTCCAACGTGCCGCAATGGTACATCGCGTTCTGGGCGACAGTGAAGCTCGGCGCGGTGCTGGTCACCGTCAACACCGCCTACAAGATCCACGAGGTGGAATACCTGCTTCGTCAGTCCGACACCCACACCCTCATCATCACTGAGGGTGCGAAGGACTGCCACTACGGGCAGATCATCGCCGAACTGTGTCCCGAGCTCGCCACTCTCAAAGCCGGTAAGCCTCTGCACACACGCCGACTCCCCTTCCTGCGCAACGTCATCACCGTCGGTTTCCGTCAGAAGGGCTGTTTGGAATGGAACGAGTCGCTCGCGCTCGCGGAGCAGGTGCCGATGGAGGAGGTGCAGCGGATGGCCGCCGCCGTCAACAAGGACGATGTGTGCAATATGCAGTACACCTCCGGCACGACGGGCTTCCCCAAGGGCGTGATGCTCACCCACTACAACGTCGTCAACAACGGTAAATACATCGGCGACCATATGGACCTCTCCACCGCCGACCGTATGATGATTCAGGTGCCGATGTTCCACTGCTTCGGTATGGTGCTGTCGATGACCGCGTCTATGACCCACGGCGCGACGATGCTCCCCCTGCCGTATTTCTCCCCGAAGCCGGCGCTTGCCTGCATCCATAACGAGCACATCACCGCTTTTAACGGCGTGCCGACAATGTTCATCGCGATGATGCAGCACGAGGACTTTAAAAAGACCGATTTCTCCTATATGCGCATCGGCATTATGGCCGGTGCCAACTGCCCTGCCGACCTGATGAAGGAAGCGGCAAACGGCCGTATGCAGATGAAGGAGATCGTGTCGGTATACGGACAGACCGAGGCGTCGCCCGGCTGTACGATGAGCAGCTACTACGACTCCTTGCAGGTGCGCACCGAGACGGTGGGCAGTGCCTTTGCGCACGTTGAGTGCAAGATCGTCGACCCCGAAACGGGCGAGGATTGCCCCGATGGGGTCAACGGCGAATTCGTCGCGCGCGGCTACAACATTATGAAGGGCTACTACAAAATGCCGAAGGCCACCGCCGCCGCGATTGACGCGCAGGGCTGGCTGCACACGGGCGACCTTGCCTGCCGTACCCCCGAGGGCAACTACAACATTACGGGACGACTCAAAGATATGAACATCCGCGGCGGCGTGAAGATCTACCCCAAGGAGGTCGTGGAGATCATCTACACCTGCCCGAAGGGACGC
>JAZOCH010000014.1:0-6868 GCA_045596425.1 Acutalibacteraceae bacterium
TGGCGATACCGCGCAGGCAGATAGCGAAGCGGTTGCGCGAGAGGATGGGGAAGATGACGCCGATGGTACCGCCGCCGAGCTTGTTTTTGACGTCCTTGGCGATGGCATCGACGGATGCGTAGTTGCCCTGCGCACGGGCAACGATGGATTCGGTCACGGAAATGACGTCGCGGTCACGCAACGGGAAGCCCTCGTTCTCAGCGGCCTCGATGACGCTGTTCGCCACGATGGCGGCGAGGTCGTCACCCTGACGGATGATGGGGCAACGGATACCTCTGGATACGGTACCGACTCTACGTTCATTCTTTTCCATACTAACATCCCTTTCTGACAGACGTTTTCACGCAGAAAACCGTGCTTCTTAAAAACACCTTAATATTATATCGCATATATAGACGTTTTTCAAGAATTGTGGCGCAATTTTTTCGATTTTTTTCGATATAACCAAAAATTTTATGGTGACCCCCACGGTTTATTATGCAGAAAAAATATCCGACCATCCCGTCGGCCGAAAAATCGACGGTATAATCGGACAACAATGTCGTTGAGAAAAGAAAACGGGCGGATGTGGGCATCCGCACCGACGAATGCTGAATTACAATTGTAGGGGCGTATCACGATGCGCCCGTAGGCTTTACGCATCACCGCAAACGGGCGATTCCGTGAACCGCCCCTACGCACAGACCGACATCGTGCGTAGGGGGCGGCGTCCCCGACGCCCCGTTAAAGGCCCCCTTGTGCAAAGGGGGCTCCGTCCGCAGGACGGTGGGGGATTGTTTTGAAAACGGACAATCCCTCCGACCTCGCTATCGCTCGGCCACCTCCCTTTACACAAGGGAGGCATACGGGTTTCGCAAAACCGCAAATAGGCATGTAGGGGGCGGCGTCCCCGACGCCCCGACGCTATTCCTCGTCGGTATTCTGCCGTTTTTTGATAAACGGGGGCGGATTTTTCACAATTAAGTAGGGTAGAATGAGCAGCCGCCATAGTACATAAACGGGAAGTATGAGAACGCGCAGCTTCCGTTGCCAATAAAGCCGTTTGGTCATCAAAACAACCGTTTTATGCTCACCGCATCCCTCGCAAAGATATAAACTTTTTGCAAAAATCATCTCTTTTGCATCATACGTTCTGCTGCAAGATTTGTTAATACAATCCAGACAATACATCGCCACAAAGCCACCTCACGCACACAATTGTTGGTATATCGTCAATTATAATTTTTTATACTGATTTTGTCAATAACAATTGTGGGTGATGGAAATGCGGAAGGTTTTGGCAAAACGGTTAAGAGAATGCCGAAAAGAAAAGGGTTTTACGCAAGGGCAGGTTGCGATTTATTGCGACATTACGGAGCATACGTATCAGAATTATGAGTTGATGGCGCGCGAGCCGAAGTTGGATATTTTAATTAGGATTGCGGATTTATATTGCGTTTCTTTGGATTATTTGGTTGGGCGAACAGATAAAAAATAAGAAAATCCCGTACGACAGCGTAATCGTCGTACGGGATTTTTCACATCGCCAAATACAACAGCGCCACGGCGAGCTCGGCGCGGCAACCGCTGCGAAACAGCAACAGTGCCAGGCCCAGCAACAACCATTGCTCGCCGTCAAAGCTCGGGGAATGGGTGGGGGGTTGCGGCGTCGGCACACACATGTCCTTTTCGGGCGGCGGACACTCGCTCGACGGTTCGCTGAGGGGTGGGGTAGGGCGCGTATACAGTCCGGGCGAGCGCATCGTCGGCTCGGCAAACCCTGCCGCCTGCGCTTGCCGCGGCGGCACGGGCGGCGAGGGCGGTCGCCCGTTATGCTCCTCAAACACGCGGCGCGAATGCTCCTGCATACGGCTGACGCGCCGTGCCGCTTCGCGTTGCATCTGCGAGATGTCTTGCGTGATGTTTTGCACGGTTTGGTTTACCCCCTTTCGCTCGGCCTACCGAAGATGCCCTGCTCCTGCAACAACGGCAGCAGCTTGGTCAGCCGCAGCATTTTCATCGTATCGTCCAGCCGTTGCTCGCGCTCGCCGTGCAGATACGGGCGCAGGGCTTGCAACAGACGGGTATCGTCATCCTCTTTACTGAACGCCCCCATCAGCGGCGCGAGCTTCGACAGCATCGACAGGTCGGGCAGACCGTCGAGCGGCAGATTCGGCATCGGCGCACTCGGGGGCGTGGGTGGCGGTGGCGGTGCTTCGGGCGGCACGGGGGTGTCCCCACCGCTGAGCGCCGCCATCATTCCTTGGATCTTCGCCATACTGTTCGGGTCGGACAGTAAACGGGTAAGCTTGTCGTTGAGTTCGTCCATAGCCCACCTCTTATGCGCCGCCGAGCAGTTGCGCGAGCAGCTTTTGTATCTGTGGGTCGCTCATCAGCCGCGCGGCGGCATCCTTGTCTTTAATCAATGCTTGGGCTTTGTCGGTTTCCTCGGGTGTCAGCGCGTTCGACAGCGCCGAGAGTCCCCCTTGCTGAAACGCGGTTTTGAGTTGCTCGGGGGTGGTGCCCAGCCGCCGGCTGGCATACTCCACCAATTTTTCCAGTTGTTCGGGCGAGAATTGTTGAGCCATAGAAATCCCTCTTTTCAAAATGGTGTTTGATATTTCACTCTACCCTGTGGTATTATTATGAAGGAACAATACGTATTATGACGGGAGGAAACGCTATGCGGATATTGGTGGTATCGGATACGCACGGTAATACGGGAGCGCTTTGCCGCGCCATCGAGGAGCAACCCACCGCGCGCACGGTGCTGTTTCTCGGTGACGGGCTGCGCGATGCCGAGGATGCGCAGGCGCGCTATCCCGACCGCACGATCTACACCGTCCCCGGCAACTGTGATTTCGGCGGAATTGCCCCGAAAGTGCGCGAAGAAACCCTCGGCGGCAAGCGCTTTTTCTTTACTCACGGGCATATTTATGATGTAAAATACGGATTGTATAGATTGGACCTCGCCGCACGGCAATATAAAGCGGACATTGCGTTGTTCGGGCACACGCATCAGCCGTACGAGGAGTACGCCGACGGGCTGTATTTATTTAACCCCGGCAGCCTCGGCTACGGCGGCACCTACGGCTACGTCGATATCGTGGGCGGCGGCGTGGTGACCAACATCGTCACCTTACGGCGCTAACCCCGTACAAGCCAGTATATGCGTGACGGACACAGTGTGTGAAAGTTTGTTTGGCGTTTTTGTAAACCGTGTTAGCCTCTCCCCTTGGGAGAGGTGGCACGGCGCAGCCGTGACGGATAGGGTTTGGAAAGCGGGCGGTCGCGGAGCCCCTCGCGCAACCGACGCCCTGCCGAAGTCTGTACAGACCCGCCAAGCCTCCCTCTGTCGTGGGAGGGGGATTTTTTATGCAGGCAAAGCCCTGCATAAAAAGACGGAGGGAGAGAATGTAGCGTGACTACCCCTCCGTCTCGCCTGCGGCGATCCACCTTCCCCTCAAGGGGAAGGCTTTTTTATTTTCAGTACGGTTTTTGGTGCGGAGATTTTTTTGTTGACAAATCGGTCTATTGATGATAGACTGAAAGCGAAAGGTTTACTGACAATAGACCAAAAGGAGGGTTTTAAATGGCCGATTGGCGTTTAGGCGTGGTGGAAGCGAAGTTTGCCGATATTGTGTGGCGGCACGCACCGCTGCCCTCGGGCGAGCTGGTGCGGCTGTGTCAGCAGGAGCTGGAATGGAAGAAATCCACCACCTACACCGTCCTGCGCAAGCTGTGTGACCGCGGTCTGTTCCGCAACGACGGCGGTGTAGTAAGTGTGCGCATCTCGCGCGCGGATTTTTACGCCGCCCAGAGCCGACAATTCGTTGAGCAGACCTTTGACGGCTCGTTGCCGGCGTTTCTCGCCGCCTTTACGGGAGGACGTGCGCTGACTGATAAGGAGATTGCCGACATTCAACGGCTCATCGATACGCATAAGGAGGGATGACGATGGATGCCGTATTCCTCAAAATCGTGAATATGAGCTTGACGGCGAGCTGGCTGGTGCTGGCCGTTGTTCTGCTGCGCCTGCTGCTCAAAAAGGCGCCCAAAGCTCTACGCTGTGTGTTGTGGGCGCTGGTGGGCGTGCGGCTTGTCTGCCCATTTTCCATCGAGAGTGCGCTCAGCCTTATTCCCAGCGCACAGCCCATCCCCGAGACCATCACCACAGACACCGTTCCTGCCGTTAACAGCGGTCTGCCGTCGGTCAACGCGGTGGTCAACCCCATTTTGTCCGACAGCTTCACTCCTGCGGTGGGGGACAGCGTCAACCCCTTGCAGGTGCTGGCGTATATCGCCGCGTGGCTGTGGCTGGTCGGCATGGCGGTGTTGCTTATTTATGCCGCCGTCAGCTACCTTCGGGTGCGGCGGCAGGTGGGTGCGTGCCTGCATCTGCGCGATAACATCTATGCCTGCGACGGTTTGCCGTCCCCCTTCATCCTCGGCGTTGTGCGTCCGCGCATTTACCTGCCGACGGGGCTGGACGACGCGGCGACCGCGCACATCATCGCCCACGAGCAGGCACATCTGCACCGCCGTGACCACTGGTGGAAGCCGCTGGGCTTTCTGCTGCTGACGGTGCATTGGTTTAACCCCGTGATGTGGGTGGCGTATATCCTGCTGTGCCGCGATATCGAGCTTGCCTGCGACGAACGGGTGGTGCGCACGCTGGACGCCGACGGCAAGGCCGCCTACTCGCGCACCCTACTCGCCTGCGGTGCGCGTCGCCGCGCGGTTGCCGCCTGTCCGCTCGCCTTCGGTGAGGTGGGGGTCAAGGCACGGGTGAAATCCGTTCTCAACTACAAAAAGCCGGCGTTTTGGATTATATTGACGGCACTGCTTGTGGTTATCGCGGTAGCGGTGGCGTTTCTCACCAACCCACGGGATAAAATGCCGCCCGACGGCACCTATCGTCGCGAGAGCACCGTGTGCATTGTGGATAATCAATATAAAGGCAGCTACGGTTTGATACAGCACGTCGATTGGCGTGTGGATGACGGCACGTTGTATCGCAGCTCCGAGGGCGAGAGCAATTGGCGGCAGGTCGGCAGGTTGCATTCCGTTAAATTGACAAAGGACAATTTTGACCGCTACACCGACGAGAGCCTGCGCAACGAAGTGATGCAGCCTTATTGGGTCGGCGCGTGGCAACAGAAGACGAACGTTTCCGCCAAATTGCGGCGGCAGACCAAGCGCGCGTGGCGCTGTGAGGATACAGAATATAGGGAGTTCATCTACCTGTTTGAAACCTACGGCGGTGATTATTATGCCGCGTATGGCAAAAGCTCCGGTGAAGGTGACGTTCCTATGGGCGAGTTTGTTATTACCGCGCTCGCCGCCCCTGCGCAGGATACTCCACCTCCCGCGACGGGGCTGTATGAACTGTCGGAACTTGTTTGCTATTTGGATGACGGGGACAAACCCAACGGTGAGTTTTCCTTGTTCCTCGACAACGGGATGCTGTATATTTGCAGGGACACCGACAAAAGCAAACTTGGTCAATTGGAGTCATTTACGCTGACCAAGGAGAATTTTAACAGCTTTTTCGAAAACCCCAGCCCTACGTATGGCGAGATGGTGTGGAACACCGACACCACCGCTACCGATTTGCGCAAAAACACCGTATATGCGTGGCGGTACGTCACCGCCGAGGGACATCCGTGCTATTACTATGTTTTGCAGATGAAAAACGGCGTGCTGCTTTTCTGCTCGGGTATGGACGATACGGCGATACATAATTTCTTTTATATATACAAAATTAAGCCCGTCGAGGGCTTCTGCGCCACCGTGCTGGAAGCGAACAAGTTTACGTTGCTCGTCGAGCCGTTCGAGGGCGAGGAGATCCGCCGTAGCGCGGATAAGATCGAGGTGCCGATTGCGCATCTGTCCTTGCTTTATCCGACACCGGCCGTTCCCGAACTGTACGAGGGCGATCAAGTGTGGATACAGTACAGCGGCGAGGTGCAGGAAACGTATCCTGCCCGTTTGAGCGGTGTGCCCGATGCGGTTATGATCATCGTCGGGCATCGCGATCCTGCCACCATCAACACCTACGCGCTGTCGGTGATGAGTACCGACAACACCCATCTCGAAAAGGTGTTTACGCGCGATGCGAGCGACCCAAATTCGTATAACGTCTACTATTATGCGGCATCCGCGGTGACCGTCAACGAGCTTGACGGCGAGTCCGTGGAGCTGAAAACGGCACTTGCGGACGGGCGCATCACCGCAGCCCAGTTGCTCGCGCAGGCGAAAAAAGACGTCAACGCAGGCGTTTGCCGCAAGGATCTGTATGACGACGGCGGCTCGGTGGAATACCGCTACGGCGGTTATGGGCTGCTGCTGCGTTATACCGATAAGGAGAGCGGCGACGACACCACGGGGCTGTACGACGTGTACGTGATGCCCAACGGCGTGTCGCTCACCACGCTGAACGACCTGCTCAGCGGCAATCACACGACCACGACCACGCAGCAGGTCTACACCACCACGCCGCATCCGAGCACCAACGGCACCACGCAGACGACCACGACTACTAAACCCGACACCTGCAAGGTCAACCCCACCGTCATTCTCGCGATTGAGGGGAACACCGTCATTGTGGATGCCGCCGAGCATTATATCCACCGCAACGATGACCGTTATCAGGCGTATGACCGCTGCGCGTTCGACGTCAGCGGCATTGCGGATATCCATGATTTCAAAGTCGGGGATAAGGTGAACGTCATCCACACGGGGGAATTCACCGAGGGTGACCCACCGCGCGGCCGCCTGCTCGCCCTGCGCCATATCGAATAACCCGAAATCCCGTTCCTTTGCTGAACGGGATTTTTCTTTTGACAAACCGTAAATTCTTGTCGAAAGGGCGGATGATATCCGCCCC
>JAZOCH010000015.1:0-3279 GCA_045596425.1 Acutalibacteraceae bacterium
TTTGACGGCCATCTGGTGGATTTTGATGAGGCAATGACGCGTGGTGGTATGTACAAGGCGTTTGAGCGCCACGCGCACGAGGAAGCCTGCCGTCTGTTCCAAAAGGAGGTGCGCTGATATGCCGAATATGTCGCTCGAAAAGAACCCGATGCCGACACAGGAGGCGTCGGTGCGCCGCCGTAATTTCGATGAGGTAGCGCTGGGATATACCGCCGAGCAGGCGGTGGACGAGGCGAAACGTTGCCTCAATTGCAAAAACAAACCCTGCGTGGGCGCTTGTCCCGTGCAGATTGATATTCCTGCGTTCATTTCGCTGGTTGCGCAGGAGGATTTCGAGGGCGCTTATCAGGTGATTGCCCGTTCAAGCTCGTTGCCGGCAGTGTGTGGCCGTGTCTGTCCGCAGGAAACGCAGTGCGAGAGCAAATGCGTGCGCGGCATTAAAGGGGAGCCGGTAGCAATTGGTCGATTGGAGCGATTTGTTGCCGATTGGCACAACGCAAACCGCTCTCTTGCCGATGTGAAAAAGCCCGTTTCCAACGGCCACAAGGTCGCGGTGGTTGGCTCCGGCCCTTCGGGACTCACGTGCGCAGGTGATTTGGTTAAGAAAGGCTATGACGTGACGCTGTACGAGGCGTTGCATCTCGCAGGCGGCGTACTGGTGTACGGTATTCCTGAGTTCCGTTTACCCAAAGCCATCGTACAGCAGGAGATCGACACGCTCAAAGCGCTGGGCGTACACATCAAGACCAATATGGTTATCGGTAAGGTGCTGTCGGTGGATGAATTACTGGAAGAAGGCGGTTTTGAGGCGGTGTTTATCGGCTCGGGCGCAGGTTTGCCGCGGTTTATGAACATCCCCGGTGAAAACCTTAATGGTGTTTACTCGGCGGACGAGTTTCTCACGCGCGTCAATTTGATGAAAGCATACCGCCCCGATAGCGCAACGCCGATTCAAAAAGCGCGCCATGTGGCGGTGGTCGGCGGTGGTAACGTGGCGATGGATGCCGCGCGCTGTGCGATGCGTCTCGGCGCTGAGGAGGTGTCCATCGTGTATCGCCGTTCGGAGGCGGAGCTTCCTGCCCGTGCCGAGGAGGTCGAGCACGCAAAGGAAGAGGGCGTGGTATTCCGCCTGCTGACCAATCCCGTGGAAATTCTCGCCGACGAGCAACACTCCGTCAGCGGAATGCGCTGTGTGGAGATGACACTCGGTGAGCCTGACGCTTCGGGACGTCGTCGTCCCGTTGTCAAAGAGGGCAGCGAGTTTGTGCTGGATTGCGACTGCGTGATCATGGCAATCGGCACGTCCCCGAATCCGCTGATTAAATCCACTACGGACGGTCTTGCTACCGAAAAGTGGGGTGGCATTATCGTTGATGATAACGGTCTTACCTCGCGTGTGGGTGTATATGCCGGTGGCGATGCGGTCACGGGTGCGGCAACCGTCATTCTGGCGATGGGTGCAGGAAAGACCGCAGCGGCGGCGATGGACGCGTACATTCAGTCAAAATAATGTAAAAACAAGGCTTTTGTTGACGCAGGAGCCTTGTTTTTTTGCTGTTTTGGGTTGAAAAATGTTTGCGCGCGCGTTATAATGTAAGAGTATATGTGGATTTTGCATATTTTGCACCGATCACGCCACACTAGGATGGGGTGATGGTATGAATAAGCAAGTGAAAAAAGAGCCGAATACCGGCGACGAGGAACAAAACGAGACCGAACGCCTGCAACAACGGTTGCAATTGGTAGAAGATACCGCGTCGGTGACGACGGATAACGGGAATCACCGTATACACTGTATGACCATTGTCGGCCAGATCGAGGGGCATTACGTGCTCCCGAACGAAACCAAGGCGACCAAGTACGAGCATATGATTCCGCAGTTGGTGGCAGTGGATGAGAGTCGCGAGATCGAGGGGCTACTCGTTTTGCTTAACACCGTTGGCGGCGATGTGGAGGCAGGGTTGGCACTTGCCGAGTTGATAGCCGGTATGAAGAAGCCCACGGTTTCGCTGGTGCTTGGCGGCGGTCATTCCATCGGTGTGCCGCTGGCGGTGGCGGCGCGGCGCTCCTTCATCGTGCCATCGGCAACGATGACGGTGCATCCCGTGCGTACCAACGGGCTGGTGCTGGGTGTTCCGCAGGCGTTCACGTATTTTCAGCGTATGCAGGAGCGTATTGTCGGCTTTGTTTGCCGCCACTCCGCTATCTCTCCCGAGCGATTTTACGAATTGTGTATGACAACGGGCGAGATGGCAACGGATGTCGGCAGTATCCTGGCAGGCGAGGATGCAGTGAAAGAAGGGCTTATTGACAGCGTTGGGTTGTTACGGGATGCCGTTTCGGCGCTGTATCAGATGATTGAAGATGAACCAAAGGGCGCGTGATGTGCCCGTCTTTACATATTTTTTGACGGAGGAATACATAATGGCGAAGAAGAAAAAAAGCACAGCCAAAAAAGAACGGCAAACAAAGGCGCAGGTGAGCACCCGTAAGCAGATGCGTGCGGTGGTCTTGCTTGCGGTTGCCGTGCTGACGTTTTGCCTTGCAATCATCAAAGGAGAAAACGTCTGGACGTGGTTACATAATGCGCTGCTCGGCTTGTTGAGCTTTTCGGCGTATTTGCTGCCTGTGGCGTTCGGCATCTACGCGGTATTTATGGCGTTGGAGAAGGACAGCCGCAGTGTTAAGCTTCGTATGTGGGAGTGTGTCATTTTTGTCGTAATGCTGATGAGCGTGGTATTCACCTTCGCGACGGATACCAAAGCAGAGGGCTTTTTCCCTGCCATCGCCACAGCGTTTGCGAGCGGTAAGACGTTGCACGGCGGCGGTGTGCTCGGTGTGTTACTCGGGTATCCTGCGGAGGCGGCGTTTGGTGACACGGGTGCCAAAATCATCATCATTCTACTGATGGTGGTGTTCTTTATGCTGGTGACGGGTACGACCATTATGCAGGTCGTGCGCGCCGTGCGTAAACCTGTTGAAAAGGCGAAGGAAGGCATCGACCACGTGGTTGACGAGATCAGCCAGCGCCGCGGTCGCCGTGGGGAGATCGACATCGAACTCGGTGAGGGCTACGCCAAGAACGCGCGCAAAAAACGCCGTACGGACGATAGTGCCGAGGACGGCGAGGAAGCCGACGTAGAATACATCCCTGCGCCGACGGAATCTCCGAGCGATAAGTTAGAGGCGCTGAAAAAAGCCAATGAAAAATTAAACAGCGAAGACGGGGAGGACGACGAGGAGCAAGGACCTTCCGTGGAGGAATTGGCGGCCGAAACA
>JAZOCH010000016.1:0-2137 GCA_045596425.1 Acutalibacteraceae bacterium
TAATCGACCGCACCGCACTCATTTTGGATATATTCGCCGGTCGTGCGCGTTCGGCGGAGGGACGCTTGCAGGTGGAGCTGGCACAGCTGCAATACCGCTTGCCCCGTCTGGCAGGGCAGGGAACGGCGCTGTCGCGGCTTGGCGGCGGCATCGGCACCCGAGGCCCCGGTGAAACCCAGTTAGAGAGTGACCGTCGTCACATTCGCCGCCGCATCGGCGCCATCCGCGAGCATCTCGCAAAGGTGGAGAGTCAGCGCAAGCTCCGCCGACAGCGCCGCCGCAAGGACGGCATCCCGACTGTCGCTATTGTCGGCTACACCAACGCCGGCAAATCCACCCTGCTCAATCGGCTCACCGATGCCGGCGTGCTGGCAGAGAATAAGCTTTTCGCCACCCTTGACCCGACGGCGCGTGCGTTGCGCCTGCCCGACGGAAGAGAGATTATGCTGGTGGATACCGTCGGTTTCGTGCGGCGGTTACCGCACCAACTGGTGCAAGCGTTCCATTCCACGCTGGAAGAAGCTGTGGAGGCGGATGTGATTCTTAATATCTGCGATGCATCCAGTCCCTACGCTGCCGAGCATTTGCAGGTGACAGGCGATCTGCTGGGAGAACTCGGCTGTGGCGATACTCCCGTGTTGCAGGTGATGAACAAATGTGATTTGGTACCCGATTTGGCAGAGATATCGAATCAGCGTTGCTTGTATATTAGCGCCGCTACGGGGGAGGGTATTCCCGAATTGTTGCAGGCAGTGGCGTTGGCACTGCCGCCCGATCGCCGCAAGGTGAAGCTGTTGTTACCCTTTTCCAAGGGGGCGCTTGCCGAGCAGTGCCGCCGTGAGGGCAGTGTCGAGCACGAGGAATATGTGCCCGAAGGGTTGTCGATGACCGTCACCCTCGGTGCGCGTCTGCTCGCCGAAACGGCGGAGTATGTTGTAGAATAAAAGAAAAAGTCGCTGGGCTCGGGTTGAGCACAGCGGCTTTTTCTTTTTATTCGTGGGTGCAAGCGCTGATGTAATACGTATCGTTGTCTGCGCGCGTGAAGGTGTAAGTTTGGAAATACGTGGCCATATCGGCGGTCGGCGGCACCTCGTTGCCGTGGTCGTCGATGGTGATGTCGTTGTTGGCGACAAAGCCGACACGCACGGTGTAGGTACTGCTGCGACGTTTAACGGATTCGATAACCGGACGGTAGCCCGTCATCAGCTCGTTAAAGGGTACGTAATAGCAGCCATCCGCCTCGCTGTATGTGAGGGCATTTGCCTCCACCGAGCGGTGGGTGAGCGGCGCATCCGGCCCGAACAGGGTGCGGTAGGACTGCTCGATTTCCGCGACAGGGATAGCGATGCGCCCTTGGTCGTCTACGTCATATTGGCAGGTGACCTCGGCGCTGCTGTTCTTTTGCTGTTCCTGCATCATACGGATCTGCTCCGCAATGGATACACGGTAGGCGGCGGCATCGAGAAAGGCGTCCTGCTCGACGGTGCTGATATCCTCAAACGGTTCGGGAGAATAGGCAAGCACGGGCTGTAAGAAATAGTAAAACTCCTCTTTAAGCTCGGAGACGTCGGCTGCCTGCCGCACCCACCAAATGCCGCCCAAAATAATGGTGATGGCTCCCACGATGCTCAAAAAGCTGATAGCAGCGCCGATGGCGGCGGCGTATTTATTTTTACCGCGACGGTTGCCGTTCTCGTTCGTACGGGCGGAAACGGGCGCCTCTTTCTCGACGGCAGCATCAACCGTAGTTTTGACCTCGTCAGCTTGCAGTTCCCATTCTTTTTCCTTATCCATAGGGGAATCCTCCTTCGGTAGGATTACTCATACAGCAATAGTATAACACAGTTTTCTCGCTTTGCCAACCCCCAAATTGCGGCATCAAAAAAGTCCGCGCAGACAATGTGTGGTGTCCTTAACGGATAATTATACAAATCGGATTGAGCTAATAAAATGCCGACCATTTTTTGATGGTCGGCATTTTTCGTTTTAATTACTGATACTCTCGGGATTATTTTCCTGCTACTCACTAATTATAAAGCAATGCCTTACTTTAGTGGGCAAGAAGCTGAATCTCTGTTTCATCTTTGCACCCAGTGATTTTGACTGTCCCACCAATGGGGAATGTGATAATCGGGAA
>JAZOCH010000017.1:0-3350 GCA_045596425.1 Acutalibacteraceae bacterium
CAGGTAATATACGCGCGCGAAGGCTTTGTCATTGTCGCGCTGTCGTGGCTGGCGCTGTCCGCCGTCGGTGCACTGCCCTTCTTCCTCAGCGGCGAAATACCGCAGTACGTGGACGCGTTTTTCGAAACGGTCAGCGGCTTCACCACCACGGGCGCGTCTATTCTGACCAACGTGGAGGCGATGAGCCACGGGCTGTTGTTCTGGCGCAGCTTCACCCACTGGATCGGCGGTATGGGCGTGCTGGTGTTGATTATGGCGATCGTCCCGTCGGTGTCGGGGCGCAATATGCACATCCTGCGCGCCGAAATGCCGGGGCCGGTCGTCGGCAAGCTGATGCCGCGCATCCGCGACACCGCTAAAATTCTGTACATTATTTATCTGGTGATGACCGCGACGGAGATCCTGCTGCTGCTTGTCGGCGGCATGCCGCTGTTTGAAAGCGTGGTGCACGCCTTCGGCACGGCAGGCACGGGCGGTTTTGGCGTCAAGGCGGACAGCATCGCCGGTTACAGCCCCTATCTGCAATGGGTTATCGGCATTTTTATGCTATTGTTCGGCGTGAACTTCAACCTCTATTATCTCATTCTTGTGCGCCAAGCCAAAACCGCATTCAAGAGCCGCGAGTTGTGGCTGTACGTTGCCATCGTGCTGGGCGCCACCGCCGCGATTGCGTACAACATCGCACCGCTGTACGGCGGCTTTGAGGAAACCGTGCGCACCGCACTGTTCCAAACATCCTCCATCATCACCACCACGGGATACTCTACCGCGGACTTCGACCTGTGGCCGGCAATGTCCAAGGGAATTCTGCTGATGCTGATGTTTGTCGGCGGCTGTGCAGGCTCTACGGCAGGCGGCTTGAAGGTCTCGCGCGTGCAACTGTTGCTCAGCACCGTGCGCCGCGACCTGCGCCGCTTACTGCACCCCCGTTCGGTCGGCGTTATTAAAATGGAGGGTAAGCGTCTGGAAGAAACCGCTATTTCGGGAGCCTCGACGTATTTTATTCTGTATTTCATCTTGTTTGCTGTCGGCTGCCTGCTTTTGTGTGTTGAACCGCTCAGCGTTGAGACCAACTTCTCTGCCATTGCCGCTTGCTTTAACAATGTCGGCCCCGGCTTTGATCTGGTCGGCCCCGCCGCAAGCTATGCGGTATACTCTCCTTTTTCCAAGCTCGTTCTATCCTTTGCCATGCTGTTTGGGCGACTGGAAATCTATCCGCTGCTGTTCGTGCTCATCCCCTCCACCTGGACAAAGAAATAAAACGCCGACGGTATCGGAAAATTTCTCGGTTGCATACGATTTGTATTGAAATTCAAGGAAAAGTCGTGTAAAATAATACCATACTGTCTTAGCATTAAGGAGGATTTGTTATGTATACTGTTCTGTGTATCTCTTGCCATCCCGATGATATGGAAATCGCCTGCGCCGGCACCCTGCTCAAATGCAAGGAGCGCGGCGACCGCGTGGTGATCTGCCACCTGTCCAGCGGCAATCTTGGCCACGTCATCATCCCCCCCGATGAGCTGACCGAGATGCGTGCCAAGGAGGCAGAGCGCCCGGCGGAAATGGGCGGCTTTGAGATCATTCACAGCCGCTTTGACGACCTCGCCATCTACGACAACAATAAAGAGGCGCGGGATAAAGTGGTGGACATCATCAAGCAGGTGAATCCCGATTTCATCATCACCCACGACCCCGACGATTATATGCCCGACCACAACGCCGTCTCCCGTCTGGTGTTTGACGCCAGCTTCACGGCAACCCTGCCCAACTACCACACGCAGGTGCCGGGTGCCGCCAAGATGGTGCCCATCTATTATATGGATACCCTGTGCGGCGTCAATTTCAACCCCACCGAGTACGTGGACGTCTCGCCGTATATCGACAAAAAGCTGGAAATGCTGGAATGCCACGAATCCCAAATTGTTTGGATGCGTGACCACGGCGGCATCGACTTCCCCGATATGGTCAAGACCTGCTGTCGCTACCGCGGCTTCCAGTGCGGTGCCGACTACGCCGAGGGCTTCCGCCAGTGCCAAGTGTATCACAAAGGTACCACCATACGCCTGCTGCCGTAAACGAGCAGTGTGTTAAGAGAAAGACCGAACCTCCGCCTATTCGGCGGAGGTTCGGTCTTTTCTTGTTCTTGGTTAAACGCGAAAAGTGTTGAAAAAACAAAACATTTGTGCTATACTTACTTCACAAAAACAGAAAGGGGGATCTATACTTTTCAACAGTATAGTGAGAGAAACATGTTTTGTGAAAATTGCGGCAAACCCATTCCCGAAGGATTATCCGAATGCCCGTATTGCAAGCCCTCGACTGAACCTACCGCCCAAGAGGCTGAAACCGTGGCACAAGAAGCTTCTGCTCGTGAAGTTTCCACAGCGGAAACCGAACCCGTCGTTCAAACAGAGGCTTATGCCGAGCCTTCTTTTGCAGGCGCTCCCGTCAAGGCAAAGAAGGGCAAGAAGGGGCTTTTGTTCGGAGGCATCGCCTTTGCCGTTGCAGCGGTAGCTATGGCGGTTCTCGTCTTCCTCAACTTCTCTTTTGTAGAGGGCTTATGGATTAAAACTTTCCGCTCGGAGGAAGACTATTTTGCCTTTGTTGAAAAGAAGGCTTTGGCAGAGTATGTTGACTACTCTACCTCGGCTTATGACACCACGTTGGAATCGTTGGTTGCCGGTTCCCAAGCTGCCGATGCAACCGTTGAATTAAATCTCAGCGATGAGGCGATTGCGCTCATTGAAGACGCTCTCCCCGAAGAACTGGAATCCCTCGACCTTAACAACTACAAAAATATCCGCCTTGCGTTAAAGTATATCATAACCGACGACAAGTATTCTGTTGGTGCAAACCTCGGCCTTGGCTCGAACAGCTTGCTTGATTTAAATGCCATATTCGATATGGCCGGCAAGGATGCGTATGTCGGTATCCCCAATCTTTCCAATAAATATCTTATGTTTAAGGATGTGCTCGACGAATCGGAAATGAGCGGTGCATCCTCTGCTTATTCCGAAATCGATTTCGAACAGATCGCAGAAGCTCTCCCCTCAAACGAGACTCTGAATGCCGTTTTAAATAAGTATGTCGGGATTGCGCTTGACAACCTCGGAAACGTAACCGAATCCAACGAGAAAGTGGAGATCGGTGATTACAGCGAAAAGCTTACCGTTTTAAAGAAGAAGGTTACCGAGAAGGATCTCTTAAAAATGGCTACGGCTGTTCTCAAAGAGCTCAAAACCGATAGCGAAGTAAAGGCTATTATAAACGATGTTGAGAAGTTCGTCTTCGACGAGTATGCGGATCTTCTCGACGACTCGGACTACGAAAAGGGTTATTTCTACGAC
>JAZOCH010000018.1:0-2913 GCA_045596425.1 Acutalibacteraceae bacterium
TGGCGATGGTGGAGATGACCTCGCCTTCTTCATCGCTCGCCTTGACCCCTGCGCGCTCCATCGCATCAATGGCGCAAGGGAGTTTCAGGTTGGAGATGTTGCCCGTAATAAAGGACAGATAGGTGCCGCCTGCACCCAACATCGGCACGTAGGTGAAGATCTCCACAATACCCACCGCCCAGTACATCGGCGCGGTAGCGAGCAGTCCCTTAAACAGCGAGCTCCATTCGGGCAGGGCATTGAACAGCACCGACAGCACGGCAGGGAACGCCAGCAGTAAAAACGCAATCACCAAGCCCCATACGCGGCCGTCGCGGTGGACGCGCTGCATATACGTTAATTCCGTTTTCTTCATAGCATCCACCCCCTTAACCCAACCAGTTGGTAAACGGAATGGCAAGCGCCATACCGCCGACCAGACTCATCGGCAACGCGTAATCCGTCAACCAGCGAATTTTCAGCTTGGTCGCGAGCAGACCGCAAATCGCCATAATCACCGCGCTGGACACCATTACGCATACGGGAATCAGGCAGGAGAAATCCCCTTTGGTGACGTTGAGCACGTCGCAGAACACGAAGCCGAGGAAGGCGGAAATCATACCGAGGAACATCGCGTTATTGAATATCTCGCCCCATTTTTTGTCCTTCATACCCATCTTGGTCATACCGTTCTGGATGCCCTTGGTCATAAAAGGAACGAGCAGCAGACCGGCGGCGATGGACAGCGTCATCACCCACACCACCGACATAAAAATCGACGGGTCGGCGATTACCGTGCCGTCGGCTACGCCTGCCGCTTTGAGCACATTTTGCGAAGCGACCATCTCATAGCTCATCGAGCCGATGACCGACAACCGCAGCCACGGCAACGCCACGCCGAGGCTCTTGGACAGCGCCACCACGCTCACCAAAATCGAGATGGCAGGCGCCACGGTAAATATCGCCGATGAGGTGACGGTCTTTTTGACCGTCGCGGCGGAAACGCCGAGCTCTTTCGCGCGCTTGACGGCGCGCACCAAAAAGTACACCGACTGTGCCAGCACGACGGCGATGATCGCGCCGACCAGTATGTACAAAATGGGATGATTGACACGAAATGGCATAGGTTTTACCCCTCCTATAATAAGAATTCACAGACAAATTCAGTATACCACAGCTATCGACAAAAAGCAACCGCAACGAAAACCACGCAATAGTCGCGTGATTGGATAGAAACAGAAATACAGCAAAAGCAATGTAGAGGCAGAGAGTGTTGCTTGCCTTGCCTCCCTCTGACGAGGGAGGTGGATTTTTACGAAGCAAAAAGACGGAGGGAGAGAAAAAAGAAAGCGAAAAGCTACCCCTCAGTCGGCTGTCGCCGACAGCTCCCCTGACAAGGGGAGCCGACAAGAAAAGCCCCCGTTTACGGGTGGGCGGTAACCTTTGCGTGGCCGGCAGGTCAATAAAAGCGCGCTTGTGCAGTATTGGGACTATGCCCGAAAATGAAACACCCCCGCTATGTGGGGGTGTTTATATTAGAAGTTGTGTTGCTTGTACACCTCGCCGTCGAGTGTCTTCCATGTGAAGCCCTCGTCGGTGAGCAACAGATAGCTGTTCGGTGAGCCTTCCTTCGGGATGGATACCGAGCCGGGGTTGACATAAATATGGGTCGGATGCTCCTCCCACGCAGGCACGTGGGTATGCCCGTGCAGCAGAATGTCTCCTGCCGACAGGGGCGGCAGGTGTTGGTTGTTATGCACGTGTCCGTGGGTGGCGTAAATCAGCCGTCCACCGACGTATAATGCCGCGTAGTCCGCCAGTATGGGGAAGTTGAGCACCATCTGGTCCACGTCACAATCGCAGTTGCCGCGCACGCACAGAATATCGTTGCGGTACTCGTTTAACAGCGCGATGACCTCTTTGGGCGCATATTCCAACGGCAGGTCGTTGCGCGGCCCGTGGTAGAGAATATCGCCCAGCAGCAAAAGCTTGTCCGCCCCCTCGCGCTCGTATGCGGCGAGCAACGCGCGGCAAAAATACGCCGAGCCGTGAATATCGGATGCAATTAACAGTTTCATACCTTCTCCTCCGTTTTGGATGCCATCACCGAAATTTCTGCGCTTGGCTTTTTATGTTACCACAAAATCCATACACGCGCGCGTGGCAGTGTAGGGGCGCACGAGGGTGTTCGCGACCTCGACATGCGCGGGGTGCACGGCGTAGCCCTTCAGCGCTTCCTCGCTCTCCAGCACCGAATACAGCATCACGTCCGCGTTAGAACTCGCGAGCGGCGAAATCTCAATACGCATCTCGATAAGTCCCGGCACAACGCCGACGAGCGCCTCGAGACCCTGTTTCATCCCCTGCTTGATCTCGGGGGTGTTATACTCCGGCTTGAGCGTCCAAAGAATGATATGATTGACCATAGGAAAGTCCTCCTTGTGTGGGTGTTGTTATGGATTTAGGATAGCATAAAACGGGGTAAAAAGCAAGAAGAAACCGCCACCCGATGGGTGGTGGTTTTTGAGGTATATCGTTCTAAAATAAGCGTTTAAATCCCGAAGACATTGAAACTTAATCCTTCGAATAACCGATGTTCTTTTCTTTTGAGGGGTCAAAAGAAAAATTGCAAATCGACGCAACTAAAGCATAAATGCCAAAAGTTATGATCGCAAGGAAAAAGTATGCCGCTGTTCTGCAGGTATAGCCTGCCGGCTTTAGCCCTGTATGGTTGATAATAATACTACCTATCCATCCAAGGAAAAACGTCAACAGAAAGCGCGCAAGATTTTTATTTTCCATTTCTCCTTCTCCTTTCATCAATAGTCAGCAAAACGCTGCAAGAAACTTGTCTTTTCGGCAGTCCTGTTTTATCCTACTTAATACAACTTATCAATATCGTTTACTATTTCATCTTATAATGCTTTTCGGGGA
>JAZOCH010000019.1:0-7419 GCA_045596425.1 Acutalibacteraceae bacterium
GTTAACCGCGACGTTTTCTCTTTTGAGACACGCAACCAAGGACGGACAACTCTCCATCGAATGCGCCTGCGACGGAAAACGCGGCAGCACACACACACTATGTAACCCGAACGCACGTGCCAATGCGGATTCCGCGGCAAACAGCGGCTCACACGGGATAAACGCCGAAAAGCGTACCGTCACCGCGAGCTTGCGACTGGCGTGGTGCAGTTCCATATTCTCAATTACGCCTGTATTCAGCACGGCAAACGCCTCATCCGCAGGCAAATACGGAGCAAACAGCGCTCCGAACGTCCTCTCGTCCATAATTCCTCCGATTAGAGCAATTCTATTTCCTTCATCAATTCCTGCACCGCATCCTTCTCGTCAACCGAGCGCAGTACCTCACCTTTGCGGAACAGCACCACGCGGCCCTTACCGCCGGCGATACCGATGTCCGCTTCACGCGCCTCACCGGGGCCGTTGACGATACAGCCCATCACCGCAACGGTAATCGGCTTGTGTACCGCACGCAAACGTTCCTCTACCTGCGAGGCGATACCGATGAGGTCAATCGCCGTACGTCCGCAGGTCGGACACGAAACCAACCGCGGCTCCCCCTCACGCACACCCGTTGCACGCAGCAGGTCAATGCCTGCCAGCACCTCTTTTTCGGGCGCGGCGGTCAAAGAAACACGGATGGTGTCGCCGATACCCTGCATCAGCAACGAGCCGATACCGACAGCGGATTTAAGCATACCCATACGCTCCGTGCCTGCCTCGGTAACACCTAAGTGCAACGGGTAATCACACGCGGCAGCGGTGAGCTGATACGCTTTTATCATCGTCGCGACATCGGATGATTTAATGGACAGCACAATGTCCGTGAAATCGTATTTTTCCAGCAAGGAGGCGTGATACAAGGCACTGTCACGCATCGCTTCGGGCGTGGGATGCCCGTACTTGGCGAGAATCTCCTTTTCCAGTGAGCCGGAATTCACCCCGATGCGAATCGGAATGTTGCGGCGGCGACACTCGTCGGCAACCGCCTTGACACGACTCTCGTCCCCAATGTTACCGGGGTTAATGCGAATCTTATCCACACCGGCGGCGGCCGATTCCAACGCCAGCTTGTAATCAAAATGGATGTCCGCCACAATCGGCACCGAAACCGTCTCTTTGAGCGCCGCCACCAACGCCACCGATTCCCTATCGGGAACGGCGGTGCGAATGATATCGCAACCGCACGCCTGCAAGCGCTTAGCCTGCTCGACACTGCCGGCGATATCGTGCGCAGGCAGGTTCAGCATCGACTGCACGGTAATCGGCGCTTTGCCGCCGATTGCCACGCCACCTACGGTTACTTGTTTCGATGTGCGTCTGTCCATAAATAACATCCTTTACGCAAAAAGCTTGGTTATGTCGCTGTACGACACCACCAGCATCAGTAAAATCAACAACAACAGTCCCACAAAGTGTACGATACCCTCGAACTTCTGCGGAACGCGGCGGCGCGTGACCAGCTCCCACAGCAGGAACATCAGCCGCCCGCCGTCAAGGGCAGGCAAAGGCAAGAGGTTAAACACGCCAAGATTGACGGTGATCATCACCATCAGCATAATCAGCGTCTGCCAGCCTGCCAGCGAGTTTGCCGAGCCGACGGCATCCGCAATAATGTCCACCGTGCCGACGGGACCCGATAAATCGTTGAGTCCGTAGCGCCCCTGCACCATATCAATCAGACTGCGCCACACAATCGTCGCCACCGAAAGCTCCTGCTTTGCCGATTGCGTGATGGTGTTGCCGAACGTGCGCACCTTGCCGAGTACAACAAAATCGTATACCAGATAGTTGCGGCCCGTTTCTTCGTCTTGTTTGAGTTGGAATTTCACGCTGTCCAGCGTGACCTTTTCCCCGTCACGGTCCACCACCATCTGCAAGACGCCGTCGGCGTCGTTCTGCATCTCCATCGCCATATCGCTGTCCATCCGTACGCGGCGTCCGTTAATCGACAGAATAGTATCCCCGACACGAAGCCCCGACTGATACGCGGAGGTATCCTCCGACAACTGCGCAATCGTGGTGGTGGGAAACAGCACCGTCCCCTTATCGTCGTACGGCTCCTGCAAGAAGCCATTATAAACCAGCAATAACAAAAATCCAAGTAACAGGTTCATCGCCGCGCCGGCAACCACAATCACAATGCGTTGCCACACCTTCTTGTGCGCAAAGGAACGCGTTTCATCCGTCGGCTCGATTTCGCGGTCACTGTTGCCGCCAATCGCCGAAGGAGTCGGTGCATCCTCGTCCTCCCCTTCCATTGCGCAAAAACCGCCGAGCGGCAAGGCGCGAACGCTGTAAAGCGTATCGCCTTTACGCCACTTGAACACCTTCGGTCCCATACCGATAGCGAATTCGTTGACACGAACCCCCATCGCACGTGCCGCAAGGAAGTGCCCGAACTCGTGAATCATAATGAGCACACCGAGCAACACCAGCGCCGCCAGAATTTTCAGAATAACCATGGGTTTGTCTGCCTCATTTCATCGAATTGATTGCCGCACGTGTACGCTCGCGCACCTGCGCATCCACCGCGAACACATCCTCCACGCTTGTCGGGGCAGCCAGCGGCTCATCCAGCACGCGACCTGCCAAGGACATAATATCCAAAAAGCCGATCTCTCCGTTAATAAACGCGCCGACTGTTACTTCGTTTGCTGCGTTGAGTGCGGCAGGATACAATCCCCCTTGCGCCAACGCGCGGCGCGCCATAGTAACCGTCGGGAATGCCTCATCATCGGGGGCGGCAAAGCTAAGATTTGCCCAATCCTCCAAGCGAAGCTGTTTGACAGGACACGGTAAGCGCGCAGGATACGTCAGCGCGTACTGAATCGGCACACGCATATCGGGGACACCGAGCTGTGCAACCACGGCATTATCATCATATTCCACCAGCGAGTGAACAATGCTCTCGCGATGAACGACAACGTCAATTTTTTCGGGCGGCACATCGAACAGCCATCGCGCTTCGATAAGTTCCAGCCCTTTGTTCATCATCGTCGCGGAATCGACGGTGATTTTTTGCCCCATACTCCAATTCGGGTGTTTGAGTGCATCTGCGAGTGTCACCTTTGCCAATTCCTCACGCGTGCGCCCGAAGAAAGGACCGCCCGATGCGGTAAGAATCAGCCGTTTGAGCGCGCGGTCGGTGGGCGGACAGCCTTGCAAGCACTGAAAAATCGCGCTGTGTTCACTATCCACGGGAAGCAAGCGCACCCCTGCCTTGGCAACCGCATCCATCACGAATGCACCGCCGGCGACCAAGGTTTCTTTGTTAGCGAGAGCAACGTCTTTGCCTGCCGCCACCGCGGCAAGTGTCGGGCGTAAGCCGACCATACCGACCACGGAATTAAGCACCATATCCGCCTCGGGCAAGGATGCCAGCGTGCAAAGCCCGTCCATCCCCGACAGCACCTTGACGGGTAAGTCCGCCACACGCAAACGCAGGTCGGCGGCGGCAGATTCATCGTACATCGCCGCGTAAGCAGGGCGAAATGCCCGAATCTGCTTTTCCAGTTTATCCACCTGACGGGCGGCGGCAAGCGCCAGCACGCGATACCCTGCCTGCTGTGCAACTTCCAGCGCTTGTGTGCCGATCGAGCCGGTGGAACCCAAAATCACAAGAGATTTCATACCAAACACTCCGTTAAAAGACTCGCCAATGCGTTAATGGAATACTTGTAACAGCACCCACAACAGTGGCGCAATAAACATCACACTGTCAAAGCGGTCCATCACGCCGCCGTGACCGGGCATAATATTGCCGTAATCCTTAATGCCGCAACGGCGCTTGATCAGCGAAGCAAACAAATCGCCCACCACTGACAAGGGCGCCAGCACCGCCGCTAAAACGGTTATCAGTCCCACATTGATGTGCAAGGAAGACAATCCACCAATAAAGGCGTTGCAAATCACGCCAAACACCGCAGTCAGTCCGACAGAAATCAGCCAACCGCCGAAAAAGCCCTCCCAGCTCTTCTTAGGGCTGATGACAGGCGCCATTTTATGTTTACCGAAAAATGTGCCGACAAAATACGCACCCGTATCGCTCATCCACGCAATCACCAACGGCAACATCACAAACGGCAAGCCGAAAACTGACGGAGCCAGTCGCAGACACGCCAACGCCGCAAAACCCAATGTCGCGTACACGGTCAAGCCAAGTCCTTTCCACACAAAAGCGGCGCGGCATACGGCGAACACCAAAAGCGAAAACACGCTATACACCGATAACAAAATCAGCGGCAAAAATCTCGACAGATTTAGCCACAGCGCTAAGGGCGGATTGAGCATATATTCGTGTTGCAGAGATTCCACCGCATTAGCACAAGCGAGCACCTGTGCGGCGGCAAAAAGCATACTGCCGACTATAAACAGCGTGTTTTTGACAATGCCCGTGTTGTGCAGCAGCTCCCACGTGGCGATTACCGCCGCGACGGATGCCGCAACGGTGAACACCCACGCATACGGGCAAAACAGCACCGCAAGCAACAATACTGTACCCACAAGGGCGGAAATAATGCGTGTTTTCACTAGCTTTCACTTCCTATCAAACACCGCCGAAGCGACGGTTGCGACGCGCAAATTCCGCAAAGGCTCTCTCTAAATCCGCCTCGGAGAAATCCGGCCACAAAATATCGTCCATAAACACAAACTCCGCGTACGCGGACTGCCAAATGAGGAAATTGGACAAGCGATATTCGCCGCTGGGACGCAAAATCAGGTCAACGGGCGGTTGGTCCTCGGTATACAGCGCGCCACCGAGCATATCCTCGTCAATATCCTCAGGGGTTATCTCCCCTGCCTGCACACGGCGAGCAAGCGCCTGCGCGGCGGCAGTCAACTCCTGTTGTCCGCCGTAGTTGAGCGCGATATTCAGTGTCATTCCCGTCTTGTGCGCGGTAGTTTCCTCTGCCTCGTGCATCAGGTCGCGGATATCCTGCGCCAGCGGTGTACGGTCACCGATAAAGCGCGTGCGGATATTCTCCTGCTGAAAGTCCGCGAGCGATTCTTTGAGGTACTGGCGAAGCAGGTTCATAATGGCGTCCACCTCATCCTGCGGACGCTTCCAGTTTTCCGTGGAAAAGGCGTACACCGTCAACACCTTGACACCGCATTTTTCGCAGTATTTGGTGATTTTACGAAACACCTGCGCACCCGTCACGTGTCCTGCCTGACGGGGTAATCCCCGTTTTTTTGCCCAACGTCCGTTGCCATCCATAATAATACCGAGATTTTGCGGTACCAGACGCTCAACAGATTCTTGTGTCTTATCTACGGGTTTCTTTCTTTTGAAAAACATCGCCGCACCCCTTTCGGAAATGGCTGAAAATAGCACGAAAAGCCTTCGCCGCTTTTAGTAAAAAGCGGCGAAGACCCATCAACGCATCCTTAAATCTCCATAATTTCCTTCTGCTTCGCTTCCGCCATCTTGTCGGCTTCCTTGACGAAACGGTCGGTGAGATCCTGCATCTTCTTTTCTCCGTTCTTCTGGTCGTCCTCGGTGATCTCAGACTTCTTCTTCTTATCTTTGAGCTTATCCATCGCATCGCGACGAATCGAACGGATAGCCACCTTGCATTCCTCCGCCATACGACCGATATCCTTAGTCAAATCGCGGCGGCGTTCCTCCGTCATCGGCGGAAACAGCAAGCGAAGCGCGGTGCCGTCGTTCTGCGGATTGATGCCGATGTCCGAAACAAGAATCGCCTTTTCAATCAAACCAAGCGTGGTCTTATCCCACGGGGAAATGAGCAGCACGCGCGGCTCGGGAACGGACACCGCCGCCACCTGATTGATGGGCGTGGGACTGCCGTAGTAATCGACCGACAGTTTATCCAGCACGCCGGGGTTGGCACGACCTGCGCGGATCGAAGCAAATTCCGACGAAAGGTTATTGAGACTCTTGTTCATTTTATCTTCCGCGGTAGCAAAAATCTGATTCATAACTCTACTCTCCTTTTCTATCGATTAATCCACTAATGTACCGATATTCTCGCCCTTGACGGCACGCACAATGTTCTCCGGGTCTTCGAGATTGAACACCAACAAGGAAATGCCGTTGTCCTTGCACAAAGTCGCGGCAGTGGAATCCATCACTTTGAGGTCCTTGTTGAGAACATCCATATAATTGAGATGGTCGAATTTCTTAGCATCGGGGTTTTTATGCGGATCACTGTCGTAAATGCCGTCCACCATACTTGCCTTAAAGATGATGTCTGCCTCGATTTCCGCGGCACGCAATGCCGCCGCCGTATCGGTGGAGAAGAACGGATTACCCGTACCGCAACCAAAAATAACAATGCGTCCCTTCTCTAAATGGCGTACTGCGCGGTTACGGATATACGGCTCCGCAATCTCATTCATCGCAATCGCCGTCTGCACGCGCACCTCACAGCCGAGCTGTTCGAGCGCATCCGCCAAGCCGAGAGCGTTAATGGTGGTGGCGAGCATACCCATATGGTCGGCGCGCGTACGGTCCATCTTACCGCTCGAACGACCGCGCCAGAAGTTGCCGCCGCCGACAACAATGGCAATCTCTGTGCCGAGTTCGGACGCCTCTTTAACATACCGGCAAATGTGCAGTACCGTGTCAAAATCCAGTCCGCTGTGCGCGGCACCTGCCATCGCCTCGCCGCTGAGTTTCAAGAGTATACGCTGATATTTCGGTTGCATAAAAACACCCGTCCTTTCGCCTCTTTTATCGCCGCTTTTATTATCTCTTCCATTATACTGGAAAAGATGAATGATGTAAAGAGCGAACAGCGAAATTTTCTCGAAATTTTTGTAAACAAAAAACAACGGCACGGATTTCTCCGTGCCGTTGTGAATGGATAAAATTCTTATTTCACCATAGAAGCAACTTCGCTGGCGAAATCGTCCTCGCGCTTTTGCAGGCCTTCGCCCTTCTCGTAGCGGACAAAGTCCACCAGAGCCATCGCGCCGCCGGCGTTCTTCGCCTGCTGATCGACATACTGCGCCACGTTGATATTGCCGTCCTTGACGAACGCCTGATTGAGCAGGCAGACTTCCTCAAAATACTTGCGCATCTTACCGATGATCATCTTCTCCAAGATGTTCTCGGGCTTGCTCGCGTTCTTGGGATCGTTCTTCATCAGAGCGAGCTGAACTTCCTTCTCGTGCTCCACAACATCCGCAGGCACGGTAGCCTCGCTCAGGTAAGGAGCGTTAAGAGCGGCAATCTGCATCGCCACGTCCTTACCGCACTCGATCAGAGCATCGCTGCCGGAAGCGTTAGCAGCGGCATCGAACTTAACCAGAACGCCGATACGGCCACCGCCGTGGACGTAGGCCACGCAGTCGCCCTCGTAGCGGACGAAACGGCGGATGCTCAGGTTCTCACCGATAACCATAACCTTG
>JAZOCH010000020.1:0-5413 GCA_045596425.1 Acutalibacteraceae bacterium
CGCTTTTGCCGGCGAATCGATGGCACGCAATAAATACACGTATTTCGCGTCCGTCGCGAAGAAGCAGGGCTTTGAGCAGATTGCCGCCTTGTTCCTCAAAACCGCGGATAACGAGAAGGAACACGCTAAGATGTGGTTTAAGGAGCTGGAAGGCTTGGGCGATACCGCCGCTAACCTGAAAGCCGCCGCCGAGGGCGAGAATTACGAGTGGACGGATATGTACGCCGGCTTTGCCGACACCGCGGAGAAGGAGGGCTTCCACGAGCTGGCATCTAAGTTCCGCTTGGTAGCCGCGATTGAGAAGCATCACGAGGAGCGTTACCGCGCGCTGCTGAAAAACGTGGAGATGGCTGAGGTGTTCGCGAAGAGTGAAGTTAAGGTGTGGGAGTGCCGCAACTGCGGTCACCTCGTGGTTGGCACCAACGCGCCCGATGTTTGCCCGACCTGCGCCCATCCGCAGAGCTATTTCGAGATTCACGCCGAGAATTATTGATAAACGAAGCGCCGAGGGGTTCGCAAAAGCGAACCCCTCGGCTTATTTATACGTTTATCTCGTATTTGTCGTCAATCAGAATATAATTTACACGATGCTTCTGCGCAAGCGTAAGCGTCTGCGCGTTGTCCCGTAAAACGCTGTCCATCGTACAATCGGTATCGTCCAACCGATGTTCGATGATGCCGGCGTGCTGCTTGATATCATCGAAATGGCGCTTAATATAGTTTTCGCTCATTATGAGACATCGGTATTGGATATGGTCGAGATACGTCTTTTCAAAATCCTTTTCCCAATCAAACGGAATATAACAGCCCTCGACGATGAGGTTTTGCTTGTTTTCAACAGCGGTTTTTATTATTTCTCGCACGATGGGCCATAAATATGCCGTCAATTCGTCATCGTTGCTCAGCGGCGTGAGTGCGGTATTTCCGCTGCGAATCAGCCCCATCTTCAAATGGTCGATGGAAAGGTAGGGATAGTGGTGTTTTTCTAACAGTTTTTGCGCGAGCGCGGTCTTTCCGGTATGGGATGCTCCGGCAATTAAGAAGATCATATTGTTCGCCTCCGCATTGTATTATATCATATGTATTCCTATGTTTCAATGAAGGATTATGGGTGCGTAACCTCTATAATTTACAATTCGTACAGACTAATCAAGCCTCCCTTGTGTAAAGGGAGGTGGATCGCCGTAGGCGAGTCGGAGGGATTGTTTGTCGAGTTCTCGCCCTCATCAGCTAAGTGGCTATTTCGCCTGCGGCGAAACCGTGCGTATTTGGGCGTGTAGCCGTTTGTCTGCACAAATCTTTGTTGCCGTTTGTTTCACAAACGGCAAGGCGAGTTCTCGCACCCGTACTGACGAGGCTCTGAACTCTCGCTGTTGGCGCGGGGAGATCGTGCGCAAAAGCCAGAGACAGCGTCGCCAAAGCGTTGTATTTTTCGTTAGCACGAAAAATACGGCGAGTTCTCGCACTCGTACAGCCACAAAGCAAAAAAAGACACCCGACTGCGTGTCTTTTTTTGCTTTGGAGCGGCTGACGAGGCTCGAACTCGCTACCTCCACCTTGGCAAGGTGGTGCTCTACCAGATGAGCTACAGCCGCATATCTCGCAACGCAGGTTATTATAGCAAACCGTGACCGCGTTGTCAAGATGTAATTTCAAAAAATATGAAAAATTTCTTAACCGCCTTACAGTTGAAAATCCTCCGCTTTATATGTGTCCAGCTTTGGCTGGCGGTAGGGGATGCGTTTAAGCGGATCGTATACGAAACGGCGGCAGCGGTGATACATCGGCACAATGCCGCGTTTGGCGCACAGCATAACGCGGCCGTCCGCCGCACGGCGCGCACGCGCACAATATTCGCAACTGGGATTAATGTTATTTCCGTATAATTTTCGACGCATTTGGCGAATCTCCTCTCGCGCAAAATACTTATCCTATATATCATAGCACATCCTTTGACGAATTTCCAGTCTTTTTTGGATAAAAACACAGCATCGCCGTAAAACTAAGCAGTAACAGCACAACGGAGGTAGGTGCCGAGGTGTAAAATGCGCTCGTTTGGGGGGCAGATACGGTCGGCAAGTCAACGGGAATCAACCAAAACAGCAGGGTGGCGATGATTCCGCTGATACATCCGTGTACCAGCCGCCCACACCAAAAAATACGGGTTAACAGCGGTTTGCCTCCGTTTGTTTTCAGCGCAACGGCTAATTGTCCCTGTACAGAAAGTCCGCCCCAGCCCAGACACAGACAAAGCCAAAATGGGGTTAGTGTGCCGTTTCCCGTTAGCGCGATACAGCCGCAGCTGACCTCGGTGAGCATCGCCGCGGCGGTGCTCCACGTGTTGGCGGTAATGCCGCTGAGCTGTTGCAGGGCGTGGGGTAGTCCGCACGCTTCCCAAACCGACAGCCCTGCCGCCGCCAGCACCACAAAGCCACACATCGACAACAGCGCCGTGCAGGTGTCCTGCACGGCTTGTGCGAACGGGCGTGGCGATGCTTCAAGGATGACAGACGTTTGCAGAGCGGAACTTGGTGACTTGTCAAAACGGGCGATGACCAGTCCCATGGTGAGAGAGGTGCCTGCGTGCGCGGCGAACAATAACCACCCTGCCCGAGAACTGCCCAGCAGTCCGGCACCGACGGTGCTCACAACAAAGCCGGGTCCGCCGTTGACGCAAAACAGCGTCATTCTCCGCGCTTGCGCATCGGTGATTTGCCCACGGTCACGCAAGCGCCCGATGGCGAGTGCGCCGGCAGGGTAGCCGCCGACGAGGCTGAGCAGTATGGCGGTGCTGCAACAGGCAGGTAGGCGGAATAACCATCGCGTCACGGCGACACTCCATTTGTTTGGGCGTGTGCATAGCGGCGAATCGGTCAGCACTGCGGCGAGGATCATAAACGGGTACAGCGTGGGAATAATGACCGCCGCACAAACCGACAGTCCGCGGCTGACACCGTTGGCGAGCGCTTGCGGATAACGGAGCATCACGGCGGCGACGAGGATCATGGTGGCGCTGAGAAGCGCGGAGGTTTTACGTACGGTGCGAACGAACACGGTTGTCCACTCCTTTCATATCATCTTATGTGACATCACGCGATTTTATGAGCATTAACCGCAGTTCTCGGGCATAAAATGCAGAGAACAGGGAGTGTTGCTATGAAACAAAAACGACGAATGGGCCAGCGACTTCAACGCGCAATGGACCTACCCGACGGCACGTTGACCGCAGCGACCTTTATGGAGATTGAAGGGGATTCGCGCGTGGTGATAACTGGGTGTAAAGGCATAAGCATTTACAGTGGAGAGCGCGGGTGTTTATACACTGCAAAAGGCTCCATTTCCTTTTACGGACGGGATTTGGAGATGGGTTGTCTGTCCGCGGACGGCGCCACGGTGAGCGGTCGCTTGCAACGCATTGAATTTGACGGAGGGGATGCGTGATGGGGGCGTTTCATCTGTTTCGGTGGGTTCCCGGTTGGGTGTTGGTGGAAACGGAGGGCGGATACCCCGAACGCCTGCTGAAT
Source organism: Acutalibacteraceae bacterium (assembly GCA_045596425.1). Classification (GTDB taxonomy): domain Bacteria; phylum Bacillota; class Clostridia; order Oscillospirales; family Acutalibacteraceae; genus UBA5905. Next base: position 3,525 of record JAZOCH010000020.1, read on the forward strand.
GCGTTTGCTAAGCAAGAGGTGTCGGTATGGGGTGTGCGTTTTCGGGAGGAGCGGATGCGGTTTTTCTGCTTTGCACGCGATTATCGGCATCTTCGACGGGATGCGCGCCGCGCCTGTGTGCGGATGCGTGTGCGGCAGAAGCACGGATTACCCTTTTGGGTGCATCGGTATCGCCGCCGCAAAGGTATGCTGGTAGGATTGGCGCTGTATGCGGCGATTTTGGTAATGCTGTCAGGCAGAATCTGGGCGATTGAGGTGGTGGGCAATACCGACACGCCGTCGCAGGAGATTTTAGCGGTTACGCAGGATGTGGGTGTGCGCATCGGTGCGCCTATGCGCGACCTGCAAATAAAAAACCTGGAAATTATGGGGCTTAATCGCCTGCCGACATTGGCGTGGATATCCGTTAATCCCAGCGGTTGTGTGGCGCGCGTCGAGGTGACCGAACGCAAACCGACACCGCAGGTGCTGGACCTGTCACAGCCGTCGGATATGGTGGCGGTGCGCGATGGAAAAATCGTGACGGTGACGGTGGTCAGCGGTCAGAAATGTGTGATGGCAGGGGAGGCGGTTTCGGCAGGCACGGTGCTTATCAGCGGTCGTGTGCAGAGCGAAATGGGCGAAAAGCTGTACCGTGCGTACGGCGAAGTGTGGGCGCAGACCGAGCGGCGCATCACCGTTCGGGTGCCGCTGACGTATTCCCCTGCCAAGCCCGAAGGCTTTGTGGCGGTGTGTCCGACACTGACCTTTCTCGGTTGGCACATTCCGCTGTATACCCAAGCGCCGACAGGGGAAGAGTATCGATTGGAAGAGCGTGCGCACTTTTTGCAGGCAAACGGGCTGACGTTGCCGTTGGGCGTGACCAACCGCTATTACCTCCGTACCGTGCGTGCGCCCGTTGAGCGTACCGAACAGCAAGCGCTGGAATTAGCGAAAATACGCCTGCGCGCGCAGGAGGAGGCGTTGTTTGGGAGTGGCGAGTTTTCTGAGCTTGACCGCACCGAAACTGTGCAAGACGGGGCGGTTGTTTTATCGGTCAAATACCGTTGCTTGGAGAATATCGCGGTGGAGGAGCCGATTTAAAAAGTTTCGCAGAAAATTTTAGCGATAATGCCTAGTGACAAAAAGATTTTTTAGTGATAAAATATAAAAAAGATGCGTAACGAGGAAGGACAGTATGACGGAACAGATTATCAATGTAGAGCGAATGGAACAGGCGTTGTCTTTGTTCGGTAGTTTTGATGCGAATATTCGTCTGGTGGAGCAGGAGTACGGGGTAACCATTCTTGCGCGCGGTACTGACATTAAGATCAGCGGTGAGCCGTTGAGCGTGGATCGTGCCGCCCGTGCGATTGACGGGTTGTTGCAGCTCATCAATCGCGGTGAGGAGCTTAACGAGCAGAACGTGCGGTATGTGCTGATGCTGGTGGGCGAGGGTGCGGAGAGCGCCATCGGTAAGATTGGTTCAGACAGCCTGTGCGTGACCTCAAAAGGTAAGCCCGTCAAGCCCAAGACGCTGGGGCAGAAGCAGTACGTGGATGCGATAGCGAAAAACACCGTCACGCTCGGTATCGGCCCTGCCGGTACGGGTAAGACGTATTTGGCGGTGGCGATGGCGGTGCGCGCGTTTCGCGCCAAGGAGGTCAACCGCATCATTCTGACCCGTCCTGCCGTGGAGGCAGGAGAACATCTCGGTTTTTTACCGGGCGATTTGCAGAGCAAGGTGGACCCGTATCTTCGACCGCTGTACGATGCGCTGTTTGATATGCTCGGCGCGGAGAGCTATCAGCGGTATATGGAGCGCGGCGATATTGAGATTGCGCCGCTTGCCTATATGCGCGGCCGTACCTTAGACGATAGCTTTATCATCCTCGATGAGGCGCAAAACA
>JAZOCH010000021.1:0-4786 GCA_045596425.1 Acutalibacteraceae bacterium
GTGCCGTATTGCTGTCTAATTAACCTGCTACTGTAATTAGCAGGTGGGCATCGCCCGACACGTTCCGGCTCCCTTCGTCCGCCGGGGCGGGAGGTCTGCACTCCGGTGTCGGAGTCGGATTCCCTTATCCGAAATGTAGTAGGGGTAATGAACAGCAGTCCGCGGTCACAGCAGGAGCAAAAGTAATGAAAATCAGCTCAGCGGCTCTTCGACCTCGTTAATCTCATAATATTCCGCTAAACGTTCCTCGAAAATGCCGGCAATGTTCTCAAACATCTCGTCATCCTCGATAGGTACCAGCAAGTCATCCCCTTGGTCGTTAACAACCTCCAAAATGACCAGCTCGCCGTCACCTTCAATAGCGGCTTCCGCCTCACTGTAAACAGGGAGGAGCGCTACATAGCGTCCTTCGTCTGTTTCGATTGCATCTAAAACCTCAAATTGGTGCTCGTTTCCTTCGTCATCAATGACGGACACCAGATCGTTTCCATATTCTTCGGCCATTGTTATTCACTCCTTATATTATCTGCTATTATCATAGCGTATATTACGACATTCGTCAAGATGGTTTTACAGGCAATTTTTGTCGTTATTTCGCACAGCGATAGTGTAGCGGCATAGTATAGTGATAGAGGATTTAATGGGACAGGAGGGGACGGTATGGCCAATTACTACATTCATGTCGGTTCGATCACTAATGCTATGCGCGGAAAAAAGCTTTTGGAAACGCGCGGTATTCGCGCGTATGTGCATCGTGCGTCCAATCCGCCTGACGGAGATGGCTGCGGTTATAGCTTATTGGTGACGGATAAAGTGGGACAGGCCGAGGGGATCCTTCGCAAAAACGGTGTACGAGTAGTACGTATCAGTGATGCATTATAAGGGGGTAAATGCGTGATTTATTGGGATAATGCGGCAACGACCTACCCTAAGCCGCATGGCGTTGGGACAGCGATTATCAAAGCGCTGTCCCAAATCGGGGGCAATCCGGGCCGTGGGGGACATCAACTGAGTATGACGTCGGCAGAAAATGTATACGAATGCCGCGAAGAGGTAGCAGAATTTTTTGGCTTACCTGACCCAACGGGTGTGATTTTTATGCCAAACTGTACCACCGCGCTAAACACCGTCATTCAAGGTGTTTTGCGTGATGGTGGGCGAGTGATCGTGTCGGATTTAGAGCATAACGCCGTGTGGCGTACCGTTAACAGCTTGCGAGGACAAATGCGCGTTGATGTAGCAGCGTGGTCAGCGAATGAAGACGAAACGATAGATAATTTCCGTCGTTTAATTCGATCAGATACGCGGCTGATTGTTTGTACACACGCTTCCAATGTTTTTGGCGTTGTTTTCCCGATAAGGCGCTTAGCGGCGCTCGCACACCAATATGGTCTGGTGATTTGTGTGGATGCAGCGCAAACAGCCGGCGTATTACCCATAAATATGCAAGAGGACGATATTGATTACCTCTGTGTGGCGGCGCACAAAGGGCTGTATGCGCCGATGGGGATGGGATTGTTGCTCTGCCGAGAACGTGACCGTGTTCCCCCGTTGATACAAGGCGGCACCGGAAGTTACTCCTTACAAGCAAAACAACCGAACGAATTGCCCGAACGATTGGAAAGCGGCACACCGAATTTGCTCGGTATCTGTGGCTTGCGTGCCGGTCTTCAATTCGTCAAGCAGACGGGAAGGGAAACAATTTATCAGCACGAAATAGCGCTGTTAAGGGTTGTATATCAACGGTTGAACAATATGCAAGGCGTATCACTTTACACGCAAATGCCGAACATCGGCAATACAGCACCGGTGCTTTCCGTGAACGTAAATGGTATATCGTCCGAAGATGTTGCTCGATTGTTGGATAGAAACGGGGTGGCGGTACGCGCCGGTTTACATTGTGCACCGCAAGCCCATCGCCGATTCGGCACTTTACCGCAAGGAACGGTGCGTTTAGCGCCTTCGTCATTCTCTACACGGCTTGAAGCGGAGAAAATTTGTAAACTTTTTCATCAAATCGCGCAAAAAACATTGCACTGACGAAAAAATATGCTATAATATGTATAGAATATTGGGTTTCTCGCTTGCGAGACTGTTTGATAGAGAAATTTACGCGGTTTTCCGCGGAAGGAGTCGACAATGGGAGCGTTTTTTGCCAATGTGTGGAATGACATTGTGTTGTTCCTGACATCCTACCGTTGGCTGAGGGATACGTTGGATATCCTGCTGGTGGCGGTAATGATCTTCTTCATCATCCGTTTGGTGCGCGATTCTCGCGCTGAACAGTTGATCAAAGGCATTTCCGTGCTTGCTATACTGTATTTGGCGGCATATTTATTGAATCTGACCACCATCGGCTATCTACTCAAAGCCATATTTGATAACGGTCTTTTGGTACTGGTCGTTATTTTCCAGCCCGAAATTCGCCGCGCTCTGGAACAAGCAGGACATTCCCGAAAAGGTATTGCGCGGATGTTTGGTGGATTTACCTCGGTGGAGAATTCCGCGCAGGTCGAGCAGTGGGAGAAGGCTATTGATGCCACATCGAAAGCGGTTGAGCTTTTACAGAAGCAAAAAATGGGCGCGCTTATCGTTATTGAGCGTACCACCCGTCTTGGTGAGATCGTGCATTCCGGCACGCTCATTGAGGCAGAACCTTCCGGTGAGTTGATGGCAAACATATTCTATAACAAGGCGCCTCTCCACGACGGTGCGATGATTATACGCGACGGAAAAATCTATGCGGCAGGTTGCATCCTTCCGTTGACGGACAGCCAGCAAATCAACCGCGAACTCGGCACACGCCATCGCGCCGGCGTCGGTATGAGTGAAAACTCCGATGCATTGGTTGTCATCGTATCGGAAGAAACAGGTATAATCTCTCTCGCAGACGGCGGCGAATTGACACGCAATTTCACGAAGGAAACGCTTGCCAAGGCGTTAGCTGAGCGAATTCTGTGGACTGAACAAGAGAAAAAGGTTTCGTCGTGGCGCCGCAGAAAGGAGAGTCAGCAATGAAAAGAAAGTTTTCTTTTAGTCGTTTGCTTCATAACGACAAGCTGATGATGCTGGTCTCTCTGTTACTGGCAATTGTCATTTGGGCTTTGGTGGTCTTTGGCCCCAGCAACACGCAGGAGCAGGTTATTTCCGGTGTGCCGATTTCGGTTACGCTGAACGACTATGCGGCACAGACACTTAATTTGCAGATTACCGATGGTGCTAATGCAACCGCTACGGTTAGAGTGAGCGGTCTTCGCTCGGTTGTCAGCCGCTTATCTGCGGCAGATATAACCATAACTGCCGATACCGGCAACGTCATTAAAGAAGGAACCTACACGTTGCCTTTGCGTGCGGTTTCCAACGGTGATTATACCATTCAGAGCATTGTTGGTCCCGACGGCCGCAACGACACCGTGACGATCACCTGCGATATGTGGCGCGAGGCATTTTTCCCTGTATCGGTTGAGATGCCCAACCTGACAGTGACGGATAATCAGAATTATCAAATCGGCACGCCTGTCATCGGTGCCGGTGTGCTCACCGACGGGCAGATTGCACTTGCCGGTCCTCGCTCGGATATTAACCGCATCGATAAGGTGGTCGCGGTGGTTGCAAACGAAGAAGCGATAAACGAAACCAAGGTTTATTCTGCCACCTTGGAAGCGCGCGATGCCAATGGTTCTGTTATTGAGTCCATCACCTTTGCTAACGCAGAGGACAGCACTGTCAGTGTAACGGTGCCTGTGCTGGTGTACCGCGAGGTAGCGCTGACACCAACGGTGGTTAATGCGCCAAGCGGTTATGCTAACAATAAGCAGTTAGTCACGGTTACTCCATCAAAGCTCGAGCTGTGGGGAGTGCCCTCCGAGATTGATGATTATATTAGCTCGGTAACCCAAAAGCTGACGGTAGATTTCGACCATTTAAAGCAGGATGGCTTAACGCAAACGATTTCGCTGGAAGCCGGCGAGGCAATTCGTCCTGTAAACGGTATAGAAACACTGACGTTGAAAGTGAATCTCAGCGGCGTAACTACCAGAACTTTCGAGGTATCACTAAGCGATAAGAATTTTTCAGCGAACGAATTACCCCAAGGTGTAGCGGTAAACGTTAAGCAAACAAAAGCAACGGTTACGCTATGTGGTCCTGCTCGATCGTTGAACAGTGTCAAGGCATCTTCCATCCGTTTAACAGCGCAAATGTCGCAGGCGACAGCCGGTTTGCAAACCGTGAATGCGCGTGTATCCGTGGCCAACAATAACAATGTTTGGGCAGTTTATGAGAATAACTCGGCAGGTGTTGAGGTGCTTGTATCGGTTGAGTAAGCATAATCAAGGTAAAAAGCGTCCCGTAATTTTACGGGACGCTTTTTCTGTGCAAAACTAGTTTTTTCTTTGCTTATAAGAAATCACTTTATTGTATAAGAGATATCCACCGATGCTGACAGCCGCTGTGATAGCGTAAATGATAATAGCGGAAACATAATTTTTGGTCCCCAAAAGTCCGCCGCACAGCGTCGAGGACAGAAGGGAAGGTATGCGCGCCACCAAGGAAATGATTAAAAACTCGCTTAACCGAATATTGGTCAACCCAACGAAGTAGGTCAGAACATCCTTAGGCGTTCCGGGGATGAAAAACAGTAGAAAAATGAGTCTTTTTAGCTTCTTTTCGCTGTTGATGAACCGTAACTCATGTATCTTTTCACGCGAAATGAACAGTTCAACCAATGGCGTGCCGAATCGTTTAGTTAACTTAAAAATTAAGGCAGAAGACAGTGCAACGCCTG
>JAZOCH010000022.1:0-5844 GCA_045596425.1 Acutalibacteraceae bacterium
GAGGGAGGTGGCACGGCGAAGCCGTGACGGAGGGAGAGAACGACTACCCCTCAGTCAGCCATACGGCTGACAGATCCCCTGACAAGGGGAGCCAAATGCGTTTGTCTGATCCGTCGTCTCTGCTTGTGTGGATATGTAAAATAAAGGATCGAGCACCCGGCAGACTTTACATGCTGACGTGATCACTGCTCGAAGCAGTAGCAATGCTCGATCCAATATCATTATAGCAGAAATTTCGTTCTGTGTCGACAGTCGCTATACGCACAAATCACCCTTTTCGTATCTCCCCGTTCTCGAACAACGGCACAAACCAAATATCTTTCAGTGCAAACTCCTTGCCGTTCAGGTAGTCGAGTTCGTCCGCAGGAGAGGTGAAGTCGAATTTGAGCCGATAGGAACACAGCGCCTGCTTATCAAATCCCGTGCCCTTGTTGAGGGCATTGGTGCCGTATTTGCCGTCCCCGAGCAAGGGATGACCGATGCTGGCAAGATGGGCGCGAATCTGGTGGGTGCGTCCCGTCAGCAGGTGTATTTCCAGTAGTGAAAATCTTCCCCGTACCCCCAGTACCTTGTAACGGGTGCGGATGGTGCGCGCGCCTGCTTTGGGCTTGTCCGAAATATAGACGCGGTTTTGTTGCTCGTTCTTTTCAAGATACCCTTCGAGGGTATCTTCTTTTTTAGGCATTTCTCCGTGCACGATGCACTGATAATATTTCTGTATTTCGCGGCTTTTGAGCTTGTCGTTGAGGATGCGCAGGGCGGCGGCGGTCTTTGCTGCGATGACAATACCGGCGGTGTTGCGGTCGATGCGGTTGACCAGTGCAGGAGAAAAACTGTTCTCCGCCGCCGGATCATAGGCGCCTTTTTCATAGAGGTAGCGCTGGACACGGAAGATGAGGGTGTCGCGGAACTCGCGGTCGTCGGGGTGTACCAACAGCCCGACTTTTTTGTTGAGCAACAGGATGTTGTCGTCTTCATACACGATATCCAGCGTTTTGGATGCGTGCATAAACTCGTAGGTCGGCGGTGCCTGCACGAGCACGTCGTCGGGCAGGAACAGTCCGATAACGTCCCCCTCGTTCAGGCGGTCGGCGGCTTCGCATCGCTTACCGTTGAGGCGCACGTCCTTTTTGCGGATGGCTTTATACAGCATCGCCATCGGCAACGCCTTGTAGGTTTTGGTGAGGAATTTGTCCAGTCGCTGACCGGCATCGTTGCGGCTGACGGTGATGGAGGTTTTCATCGTAAGACTCCTTTACAATGCGAAAAGAATGTGGTAGAATAAAACGCAGAATAATAAAGCGAGGGATAACCATGGCACAGGATAAGGGAAAACACGCCCACGACGGACACCGCCAACGGATGAAGGAGCGGTTTCTTCGGGAGGGGCTGGCGCATTTCAGCGGACACGAGGTGCTGGAAATGCTGTTATTCTATGCTCTGCCGTATCGCAATACGAATGACCTTGGCCACAAACTGGAAGATAGCTTCGGTTCGTTGGTTAAGGTGTTGGAGGCGGATTATCAAGACCTTATCAAGGTCGAGGGCGTAACCCCTCATATAGCCACCCTTATCACCCTCTGCGGACAGCTTTCGCGCCGTTATCAGCGTGAGCAATATGCGTTTGTTACGCCGCTGTATAAGCCCGAGGAGTTCGGGCGGTATCTGCTGCCGTGGTTCAGCGGTCAAAAGGACGAGTCGGTGGTGTTGATGAGTATGGATAACCGCTATAAGGTACTCAATACCACGCGTGTATTTACCGGCAGTGTCAATTCCACGCAGTTCAGTATGCGCGGCGCGGTGCAGCAGTTGTTGCGCGATAATGCAACCATGGTGGTGATGGCGCACAACCATCCCAACGGGCACGCGTTTCCATCCAATGCGGATATCGAGACCACTCGCCGCTTTGCCAAGATTCTGCAAGAACTCGGCATCAAGCTTATCGACCATCTAATCATTTCGGAGGACGATTTTATGTCTTTGTCGCAGACGCGCGACACGGCGGATATTTTCCGCAGTGGCGCGTCCGCCGTTGGTGCGGCGTCGCTTGCCAAGGTGGCGGATAAGAGCCGCAAATAATCATACCACAGTTTTTGGGGTATTTCAACCACAAGAGGGGAATTTGATATGCACATTTTCGAGCATTTTCGCACCATCACCCGTCATCGTCATCAGGTTATCCGCCACTGCTTTAAGGCCGGCATCGGTTGGCAGGGGTTATTCCACGATTTGTCCAAGTATTCCCCGAGGGAATTTTGGGCAGGTGCCAGATATTATCAGGGAACCCGTAGCCCCAATGAGGTAGAACGGGAGCTGTTCGGGTACTCGTCTGCGTGGTTGCACCACAAAGGACGTAACCGTCATCATTTTGAATATTGGACGGACTATAATCCCGTGGTCAGAATGGTACAGCCGGTTAAAATGCCGCTCAGATACGTGGCGGAGATGCTGTGCGACCGCGTGGCGGCGAGTAAGATTTATCAAGGCGAAAATTACACGGCGGCGCATCCGCTGGACTACTTCCTGCGCGGAAAACCGCGGCGCTCCATCCATCCCGAAACGTCGGATTTGTTGGAGGACTGGCTGACGCTGTTGCGTGACGAGGGAGAAGAGGCAGCCTTTGCTCGTGTGCGCGAAATGGTCAAAGCAAATAAGGAATACTGATAAAAGCACATTCGCCGAAGGTGTCCTTTTTCCCGATAAAATTTGGCAGAAGAATTGACTTTTTTCGTGTGTGTGCTATACTGAAAGCAGAGTATAAAATGGGGGTACGGATATGCACAAGGATGTTGAACGCGTACTGCTGTCGCAGGAGCAGATAGAGGAGATCGTTACCCGTTTGGGCAAGCGGATTGACGAGGATTACAAGGGCGAGGACAAGCATCTGTTGTTGCTGTGCATCCTCAAAGGCTCGGTAGTGTTTATGGGCGATTTGATGAAGCACATCACCCTGCCGTTGGAGATCGATTTTATGCGCGTGTCGTCCTACGGCGCTGACACCAAAACAACGGGAAACATCAACGTTATTCTCGATGTGGTGCGCAAGGATATTAACCGCTGTGATATTCTCATTGTAGAGGATATTATCGACAGCGGACGCACGTTATCGTATTTGAAACGGTATTTGGAATTTAAGGGCGCTAAAAGCGTTAAGACCTGCACTCTGCTGGATAAGCCCGAGCGCCGCGAGGTTTCGTTTGAGGCGGATTATGTCGGGGCGGTCATCCCCGACGAGTTTGTCGTCGGCTACGGACTGGATTACGACGAGAAATACCGCGCCTTGCCGTACGTGGGTGTGCTGAAACCTGCGGTGTATACAAAGGGATAAACACAGCCGATGCGTTATGCGCATCGGCTGTAAATTTTGCTATTTTGCCACCGTGCGGCGGCGGTCGAGTACGGGGGACTCGCCATACCGCTTTTTATAGGCGCGGTAGAAAGCGGAATAATCTCGAAAACCGCAGGCGAGTGACGCCTCGGTGACGGGATACCCTGCGAGTATCTGTTGGCGCGCTTCCACCAGCCGTTTGACGAGGATATAATCCCACGCGGTGGAGCCGGTTGCGGCGCGGAACAGCCGTCCAAGCTGGGTTTTGCTGATATAAAACCGCTCACATAAGTCGTCGAGACTCAGCTCGTCAAACAGATGCTCGTTGACGTACAACAAAATCTCTTGAATGCGCGTATGCGGTGCCGGCGGTTGTTCGTCTGCGGCACGGCGGCGCGCCTTGTGCGCCTTGTAAAGCTCCGCAAGAATTGCCGGAATAACGGATTCGCCGATAAGCGTTTGCATAGCGTTGTCGCCGGCGGCTTCAATGCGTTTGAGGCAGGCGAGCAAAAACGGGCTGTCAAATTCATTGGGAGAATAGAGGTTGCTTTGTCCCAGCGGACGCCGCGTGAAGGGGGATAACAGCGGCCGGTAAAGCTCGTTAAAACGCAAAAGCCAGTTTTCGCGGAATTGCAGCACGATGCGCTCGTACGGCTTGGATGGGTCGATTTGCAATTTATGTACCTCGCCGGGGCGCATCAGCAAAACACTGCCCGGCTCCAATGCGTAGGCGGTGCTTTCTACCGAATAGGTACCCGTACCCGAAACGAAATACAGCACCTCAAAGGTGTCGTGCGCGTGCATGTAAAAGTTCTGTGGGTCGGGATAAGGCGTCAGGGTATGCTGATATTGCCAATTGTCCCGTCCTTTAATTTGAATTTCCACCTTATATCCACTCACATTTATAAATAATATTAGGTAATAAAATCCTTAATTGTTAGTATTGTAACACAGGATGAACATATTTGCAATATTTAGTTGCGTTTTTTTGCGGATAAACAATGGAAAAATGAACGTTTTTTCAGTATAATCAAGGTAGGTTGCGATGCCTTGCATCGTTACGGTAAATCCGACGGTTCGGTTGAAACGTTAGAAAGAGAGGGAAAATTATGCGATTTGGTATTTGTATCAACGGCGATACTTCCTTGATTGCCAAAACCAAGGAATATGGCTACGACTATGTTGAGATTGCGCTGTTTGAGTTTGCGAAATTCTCCGACGAAAAGATTGAGGAGCTGCGCGCTGAGATGCAAGAGCTCGGCATCTGGGCAGAAACGGCAAACTGCTTTTTCTTTGGCTTTGAGAAGGGTGACCTGACAAGCGAAAATATTGATTTTGCCGCCATTGAGGAGTATGTCCGTATGGCGTTCGGCAAAGCGTCCCGTCTGGGACTGAAAGTTGCGGTTATCGGCAGTGGTGCCGCGCGCAGCATCTTGGATGAGTCTAAGCGTGAAGAGGGCGAAGAGAATTTCGCCAAGGTTCTGCGCTTGGCAGGCGATATCGGTGCGGAGTTCGGCATTAAAATTGTCATTGAGCCGCTCAATCAGAAGGAATGCAACGAAATCAACACGGTTGCCGAGGGCATTGCGATGTGTCAGCGTGCCAACCACCCGAATGTCGCGGTGCTGGCGGACTTCTTCCATGTGGCAATGTCGGGCGAGGGGCTTGACACCATTCGCACCTGCGGCGATGTGTTGCAGCACGTGCATATCGCGCGTGGCTACGAAGATCGCAATATGCCGATCAAGCCGGAGGATGCGGCGGACGTTGCCGCGTGGGCGGCGGCGCTCAAAGAGAACGGCTACAACGACCGCATCAGTCTGGAAGGCGGTATGTGGAACGATTGGGACGGCACCGCTATAAAAATGCGCAAAGTTCTCGAAGCATTTGAATAATGAAGGAGAATGATCAATATGAGTAAAGTTGTTGTTATCACGGGTGCAGGCGGCGTGCTGTGTTCCGCCTTCGCCAAGGCGCTTGCCAAGCAGGGTCATAAGATTGCTCTGCTCGACCTCAACGAGGAGGCGGCAAAAGCCGCCGCGGCGGAAATCGTCGCGGACGGCGGGGAAGCAAAGGGTTATAAGGCCAATGTGCTGGACAAGGATAACCTGATTGCCGTACACGATGCGATCGTTGCCGATTACGGCAAGTGCCAGATTCTTATTAATGGTGCCGGCGGCAACAGTCCTAAATGCACCACCTTACACGAAACCTTCCAGTCGGGCGACGAGTCCGCGGAGGATTTTGCCACCTTCTTCAATCTGGACAAGGCAGGCTTTAATTTCGTGTTTGACCTGAACCTGATGGGCACCCTGCTTCCCACGCAGATTTTCGCCAAGGATATGCTGGGCGTGGAGGGTTGCTGCATCCTGAACGTGTCCTCGATGAACGCGTTCCGTCCGTTGACCAAGATTCCTGCGTACAGCGCGGCGAAGGCGGCGGTGTCCAACTTCACCCAGTGGCTGGCGGTGCATTTCGCAGGCGAGGGTATCCGCGTCAACGCGATCGCGCCCGGC
>JAZOCH010000023.1:0-2904 GCA_045596425.1 Acutalibacteraceae bacterium
CATAAAGCGGAGTCCTTTCGTAAAGGTTCTTAAAACAACGCCCCCATTATATCCCTTTTATAAGAAAAAAGCAAGACGGAAACGAGAAATTCAAAGAATATTAAAAAATACCGTGCAGGTTTTCTGCACGGGAGTTTTGGCATGTGTCGGGATCAGAAGCCGAAATAGGCTTTGGCGTTGTTGTAGGAAATATCCTGCACCATGTTGCCGAGAGCTTGCATATCGGCAGGGTACTCGCCGTTCTCCACCCAACCGCCGATGAGGTTGCATAGAATGCGGCGGAAGTACTCGTGACGGGTGTAGGAGAGGAAGCTGCGCGAGTCGGTCAGCATACCGATGAAGTTGCCGAGCAACGACAGGTTGGCAAGGTCGGTCATTTGCTGCTGCATCCCCGTCTTGTTGTCGTTGAACCACCACGCGGAGCCGTGCTGGATCTTACCTGCCGCCCCTGCATCTTGGAAGCAACCGATAACCGAGCCGAGCAGAGCGTTGTCGGCAGGGTTGAGGGAGTAGAGCACCGTCTTGGGCAGGAGATTGTCCTTATCCATCGCGTTGAGCAGGGCGGTGAGCGCCTCACTGCATTCGCGCGTGGAGATGCAGTCACAGCCGGCATCGGGGCCGATCGCCGCGAAACGGCGTGAGCTTGTGTTGCGCTGGACGCAGTAGTGGATCTGCATCACCCAGCCGCGACGGGCATATTCACGACCGCAGAAGAGGGTGATGGCGGTGGCGTATTGCTCCGCCTCTTCCATCGTGATGGCCTTGCCTGCCATCACGTTTTTGAACACCTTTTCCACCTGCTTGTCATCCGCAGGGCGGTACATCACGTAGTCCATACCGTGGTCGGCGGCTTTACAGCCCAATGCTTCAAAGCGATCCATCGCCACGGCGAGCGCTTTCTTGACGTCCGCGGCGGTGCGGATGTCGATGCCGTTTGCTTCGCCGAGCTTGGCGATATACGCGGCAAATCCGTCCTTGTAGATGGCGACAGCCTTGTCGGGGCGATAGGAGGGAACGACCTTAAAGTCCTCGATGCCCTCGGCAGCGATGGCGGCGTGGTATTCGAGGCTGTCGGCAGGATCGTCGGTGGTGCCGATGACCTTGACGCCCGATTGACGGATGAGACCGCGCGCCGACATACCGTCCTCTTTGAGCTTCGCGTTGCAGAGGTTCCAGACCTCCTCGGCGGTGTCGCCGTTCAGCACACCGTTATAGCCAAAATACCGTTGCAGTTCCAGATGCGTCCAGTGGTACATCGGGTTGCCGATGGCACGGGGCATTGCCTCCGCGAAGCGCTGGAATTTCGTGCGATCGTCCGCATTGCCCGTGATCTCCTGCTCGGGCGTGCCGTTGGAGCGGATCATGCGCCACTTATAATGGTCGCCGCCGAGCCATACCTGTGTAATGTTATCGAAGCGACGATCCTCGGCAATCTCCTGCGGATTGATGTGGCAGTGATAGTCGATGATGGGCATCTTCGCCGCATAGTCGTGGTACAGCGTGCGTGCGGTGTCGGTTTCCAGCAGAAAATCCTTGTCCATAAATGCTTTCATAATTTTTCTCCTTATCTTCTGTAAAGATTTAATTTAGGCGGAAGCTGTCACGCTCAATGAGATGAGCAGGGATGACGGTGTGTGCCGCGGCCGGCTTCTTTTCCAGCAGGTCATCCAGAATTTGCAGAGCGGCGGTGCATATCTTAGCCAACCCGTTATCTACACTGGTCAGCTCAGGCGTTGCGCACCGCGCAAGGGTGGAGTTATTGAAGCCGATGATGGGCATTTTCAGCCCAATGCGGTGCAATGATTTCTGCGCACCCAGCGCGAGAATATCTTCGGCACCGATAACGGCATCAAAGGATACCCCTTGTACCAGCAATCGCTTAATGCAGTCGTTGACCGCGTCCAAATTGCGCTCAACCTGTACAATGAGCGCATCGTCGGGCTGCTCGCCGCACTGGGCGTATCCGTCGCGGTAGCCGGCAATTTTTTGCCGACAGCTGTACGTCATTGGATCGTGCAGGAACAGCACGCGCTTTTTGTGACGGAAATACAACTGATTGACCAGCTCGGTGACTGCGCGGCGTTCGTCGCAGGTGACACAGTATACGCCGGGCAGGTCGACGTACCCGTTGATGATAATGATCGGCACCTGCTTAGCCGCGGCGGCGATATGGGAGTTGTCCGCGTCCTCACGGAAGGTGGAGCCGATGAGAATAATGGCATCCACGTTCTTTTGCACCATATATTCCAGCGCTTGCTTTTTATCCTCGGCGGACGGGCCGGTGCACCGCAGAATGGCGTTGAGGTTATTGGCGCGCAGATGCTCCTCGACGTAGCCGACGGCTTCGGCGTAAAACGCATCTCGTACGCTGGTGCAGAGGATCCCCACCATCCGCATCGATCCGAGTCCCAGCCCTCTGGCGAAGGCGTTGGGGGTATACCCCTCTTGGCGGATGACTTCCAGCACGCGCTCACGTGTCAGCGCACGCACGTTGGGGCTATCATTGAGCACACGGGACACCGTGGCGATCGACACACCGGCTTTGTCGGCGATGTCGTAAATATTCATAGGTACACTCCTTTCTGTAAGCCCTTACAAAAACAAGTATACATATTTTTTGAAAAATTACAAGAGTGAATTTTTCAAATCGAAAATTTTTTCGAAAACGCCTTGAAAAATTTTGACGGGTGTAGTAGAATGATAACGATAGGTTTTATAGGGCCTTACATCGGTAAGACCTTTACCAAAAAACACCCTAGGAGGACTGTCTTATGCGTACAAAAGAAGAAGTGTTGCTTTCTATTAAAGAGGGCGGTATGGTTGCCGTCGTGCGCGGCGAAACCTCGGAAAAGGCAATGGAGATTGTTGAGAAGTGCATCGAGGGCGGTATTCGCGCTATCGAGC
>JAZOCH010000024.1:0-6982 GCA_045596425.1 Acutalibacteraceae bacterium
ATTCAGGTAAAGGGGCGTTCTTTGGGCCATATCGGTGGCAAACACTACGTCTTTGACGAAACGGCGGAGGAAACCATCCGTCGGTTCGACAAGACGGCAACGGTACGATTCGCAAATGAATAATAAGGAGAATGTTTATGAAAACTAAGCGTTTGTTATCGGTACTTTTGTGTGTACTGATGCTGTTTTCTCTTGTTGCTTGCGGCAACGGGGGAGGCACGGAATCAAATCAGTCCGATGTGAACAATTCCGGTGCCGATGTGTCGACGGTCGATCCTAACGTGAGTGGCGAAAGCACTACGACCACCACGACTACTACGGAGAGCTCCGGCACGTCCGAAAGTTCCTCTTCTCAGAGTGGCGTATCGGAATCTACGACGACTACGACGACCACCACTACGACGACTACTACGACTACGACAACAAAGGCACCCGATGATAACTTCAGCGGCACGACCTATTATGTGTCCTCGTCCACCGGTGATGACTGGGCAGAGGGTACTTCTCCGGAAGATCCTGTTAAGACCCTCGATGTAGCGGCGCAGCTTGGTGGTCCCGGTGACCGTGTGCTGTTCAAGCGCGGCGACATTTGGCGCGGCGAAAAGATGGCTCTTCGTAACGGCGTGACCTACGGTGCCTATGGCAGCGGCAAAGACCCGCAGTTCTATGGCTCTGCGCAGAACTACTCGGTCAAGGCGAAATGGAAGCAATACCCCTCTAACTCGCGCGTTTGGTACTATGATCAGACCTTCGGCGAGGATATCGGCGGTATCGTGTTTAATGACGGCGACGGTTATGCGGTTCGGGCATTCAGCATTGGCGAACTGAACTCGAAGAACGAATATTGCTTCGTGGATGGCAAGGTGTATCTCTTCTCCCGTAACGGCAATCCGGCGGAACAATACAGCTCCATCGAGTTTCTCCCGGACATCATGATTATGGACAGCCGCAACCTCAAGGATGTGACGGTGCAGAATATCACCTTCAAGTACGCGGGACGCATGGGCTTCTACTCCGAAGGTCCGTCGAAGAATGTCCGCATTGAGAACTGCGAGTTCTCTTGGATGGGCGGCGTGCTGTGGGGTGGCTCACACGGAAACGTACGATTGGGTAATGGTATTGGCTTGTGGGGCAGCTGCATCAATTTCGTCGTGACGAACTGTAAGTTTAATCAGATCTACGACACGGCGTTCACCCCGCAATATGAGAACCACTATGCCATGGAGGAATTTATTTACGAGAATGTTGAGTTCTCCAACAACTCGGTTAATAAGTGTCACTATGGCGTGGAAATCTGGCTCGAAACGAAGAAGAGCACCGGCGAAAGACTCGGTACGATGAAAGACATCAAAATCGTCAACAACGTGATGCGCAACGCCGGTCGCGGTTGGAGTGCCAACCAGCGCGGTGAGGCAGCTGCGGTTACGATGTCATCGCACCTCATTACCATGAACCATCCCTGCCCGAATGTTTCCAACTTCGTGGTGAAAGGCAATGTGTTCGATTGGAGTGCCGGAACGCTGATTGATATTCGTTGGGATAACAAGGTTATTTTCGAGGGCAACACGTACATCCAGAAAAAGGACAAAACCCTTGGCTATATCTGTAGCCCTGCTGCTACGACCTTTGATGGCAACGTGAAAAACAAAATCTTGGCATTTGATAAAGCCGCCAAGGTTGAGTTCTCGAAATAAGGTAAAAGAGTTCACCGGTGAGTGAACTTCGTTACAAAATCTAAGAAAAAAGGGCCGTCGGGGGTATTCCTCGACGGCCCTTTTGACGGTATATTGCTTTTGCCGGAAACCCCTTTCTGCCGCAAGGAAGTCGTTGCATTATACGGGGAATGAACAGGGTAGGTGAGCAATACGTTTACGGTCAATGGTTTTCATAAATATTGGGAAATGCATCGTAAAATTCGGTACTTTTACACGCTTTACTTTCTTATGGGAAAATGGTATAATATCGGTGATAACGTTATGGATTTTTTAATCGGCAGTCAAAAGGCGAGAATGTGTACGTGTAACTCGTTATCGGCGCGTTTGATTGCAGTCGTATTCTTGTAAATACGACGGTGTCCATTCGAAGCGGTACAAGTAATTTATACAAAAACAGAAAAGAGGTAAACAAAATGGCAAAAACAAATGTTGTAGACTGGAAAACGATTACAAACTTTGTGATCGACGCGTTTGTGGGGTATGGCATTCCCCGTGCGGATGCGGAGATCTGTGCGGATGTGCTGTTGGAATCGGATAAGAGAGGTATCGAATCCCACGGTGTCAACCGCTTTAAGCCCATTTATTTGGATAGAATCAAGGCGGGCATCCAGAACGCGGTTACGGACATCGAGATCGTCAAGGAGACGCCTACCACGGCTGTTATCGACGGTCATCACGGTATGGGTCAGGTCATCGGTCACAAGGCGATGAGCATGGCGATCGCTAAGGCGAAAGAGTATGGTATGGGTATGGTCGCCGTACGCAACTCCTGCCATTACGGTATTGCCGGTTATTACACCTCTATGGCGACTGCTGCCGGCTGTATCGGTATGACCGGCACGAATGCTCGTCCGTCTGTGGCACCCACCTTTGGCGTAGAGGGTATGTTCGGTACGAACCCCTTTACCATCGGCGTGCCTACCGATGAAGCGTTTGATTTTAACTTTGACTGTGCTACTTCTATTACCCAAAACGGTAAGGTGGAGTATTATGAGCGCATCGGTGAGGATGTCCATCCGGGCACCATCATCGACATCGACGGCTCCGCGGTGGAGGGCGATGCAGGCGTGGCACTCAAAAAGATTCGCGGCGGCACGGCGGCACTGACCACCCTCGGCGGTATCGGCGAAGCACTCGGCGGCTACAAGGGCTACGGCTTTGCTATGGCGGTGGAGTTCTTCTCCTCCATCCTGCAGGATGGTGCTTACGGCAAGGACTTGGACGGCAAGGACGAGAATGGCAACATTCGTCCCTATCAGCTGGGTCACTGGTTTATCGCTATCGATACCGACCACTTTATGGGTGAGGATATTGCGCGCAAAAAGGCGGGCGATATTATCCGCAGCATCCGTGCATCCAAGAAAGCCCCCGGTGAGGATCGTATCTACACCGCCGGCGAGAAGGAGTACGAGATTCGCTTAGCGCGCAAGGATGGCGTGCCGATCAACGAATCCGTTCAGAAGGAAATCATCGAAGTGCGCGATGCACTCGGTCTGACGCAGTATAAATTCCCCTGGGAGGCGTAAACAATGGATATTCGTCAAGAATCTTTGAAAAAGCACTACGAGTGGAACGGTAAGATCGAGGTGATCTCGCGCGCTCCCATCGATACCCGAGAGGATCTTTCGCTCGCGTATACCCCGGGTGTTGCCGAGCCTTGCTTGGTCATCCGTGATGATGTGAACAAGTCTTACGAACTGACCCGTCGCTCCAATCTGGTGGCGGTGGTTACCGACGGTACGGCGGTGCTGGGTTTGGGTGACATCGGTCCTGAGGCGGGTATGCCCGTTATGGAAGGCAAGTGCGCGCTGTTTAAGGCGTTTGCCGATGTGGATGCGTTCCCTCTTTGCATTAAGTCCAAGGATGTCGACGAGATCGTGCGCACCATCTATCTGCTTTCCGGCAGTTTTGGTGGCATCAACCTGGAGGATATTGCTGCTCCTCGTTGCTTTGAGATTGAAGAAAAGCTCAAAGCCATCTGTGATATTCCGATCTTCCACGACGACCAGCACGGCACCGCTATCGTGGTAGCCGCCGCGCTGATCAACGCGCTTAAACTGGTCAAGAAGCAGATCGATAACGTCAAGGTGGTCATCAACGGTGCCGGTTCCGCCGGTATTGCTATCGGTAAACACCTGATGAATATGGGTGTAAAGCATTTGACCTTCTGCGACCGTTTTGGCATTATTTGTGAGGGGGACGAAAACAATAACCCTGCACAAGAGGCTATCGCAAAGGTGACCAATTTGGAGCGCAAAACAGGTACGCTGGCGGATGCTCTTGAGGGGGCAGATGTGTTCATCGGTGTTTCTGCTCCGAATCTGGTGACACCGGAAATGGTGAAATCGATGGCGAAGGATGCGGTCCTGTTCCCGATGGCGAACCCGACGCCTGAGATTATGCCGGACGTGGCTAAGCAGGCAGGTGCCCGTGTGGTGGGTACCGGTCGCTCGGATTTCCCCAACCAGATCAACAACGTGTTGGCGTTCCCGGGTATTTTCCGTGGTGCTCTTGACTGCCGTGCTACCTGTATCAACGAGCAGATGAAGGTAGCGACCTCGTACGCGTTGGCTTCGTTGATTCCCGATGAGGAAATCTCCGAAGAAAACATTATTGCCTCGGCGCTCGATAAGCGCGTGGCGGACGTGGTTGCCAAAGCCGTTATCAAGGTAGCCAAAGAAACCGGCGTTGCACGGATATAACCGATTTTAGGAGGTTCTCACAGACGGATATTTCGCTTCTGTGAGAACCTCTTTTTTGCATTTTTATTCGTAGAAATCGTAAGTAAGGTGGTGTTGTGTGTGAAAAGGCGTTTGTCTGTTTTGCTTATGTGTGTAATGCTGTTCGCCTTTACAGCGTGCAAAAGAGCGCCGGAATCGGAAACGGGTGCAAAATTGGAATCGGCATTGGAATCGACGACCTCGACGACGGAATCGACAGCACAGTCGATGACGGAATTGACAACGCGATTGACGACGACCTCGACAACGCAATCGAGGACGCACTCGACAACGCGATTGACGACGACCTCAACGACGCAATCGGAACCGTCGCAAGGGAATGACCTTGAACCAAATGAGGAGGATACCTCCGACGTTGACTGGACGCCGATTTCTTCGCCGCAAGAGTATTTTGAAGAACAAGTGTATTTGGATGCCGATACGGGCACGACTATACAGTATCTCTTCCATCAGCCGACGCAGGAGAAGGGTAAATCCTATCCTTTGGTGATTTTCCTGCACGGTTTGGGAGATACGGTAAATATGCAGACTATGGGAACGGCAACCAACTTTGTGAATTCTATGCTATTTTTAGAGAATGAAAGCAAGGATTATCGCGCCTATACCCTCGTTCCTTCTACGCCTCTCGCTCACGAGGGTGGCTGGACGTACGAACAGTTAGAAGCGTTTAAGCGGTTGATTTATCAGATGCCGGAAACCTATAATATCGACACAAAACGGGTGTACATAACGGGTATTTCTATGGGCGGCTTTACCACGTGTCAGTTAGTGAACCAAATGCCGCCGAACACCTTTGCGGCGGCGGCGCCGCTTAGCGGTTCTCAGATGATGACCAATCCGGAAACGTTGTTTAACACGGCGTTCCATATCTATCACTCCACCAACGATACGGTGGTGAATGTTTCCTGCTCGCGGAATTTGTATCAACAACTGCTCATCGCTAACCATCCAAAGGTGGAGTACACAGAGTTTGCCTCCGGCAACCACACGTCTCCGCTGTACAGTGTATATTCTTTACAGTGCTACGAATTCTTTGGGTGGATGTTTGCTCAGCGATTGCCGTAAGAGGATGTGCATAATCCGCACTTGCTCAGTAGTATTTTCATGTGCTTTTTATGGGTGTTTCGTCACGCGTGGTTTTGCTTGACAACACAGTCGATTGCGTATACAATACAAGGGAACGGAAGGGGAAATCGGTGAGAATCCGATACGAGCCCGTCGCCGTGAGGACTTTATAACGCTGTTGCCTGACGCCCACACCGCGGTGGGAGGAAACGCCATTGGGCTATTGCCTGAGAAGGCGGCAATACCGGTCCGCAGTCGAAATACCCGACCGTTCACTGCTTTTGAATAGACCGCGAGCGCCGGTGAGTGAAAGCAAGAACAGCATAAAGGAGAAAGCACATATGAAAAAGACAAATCATCGCATTGCGTGGTTGTCTGCGGTCCTGTGTGCGGTGCTTATCGCGGTAACAGCACTGAGCTTTACAGGTTGCGCGTCCAAAGAGGACGTCAATCCGACCGCATCCACCACATCCACGGCGGCAGGAGATGCCGCGACAACGCCTACCCGTCTGGGACAGGGAGACACCGTATTCACCTTTGAGGCGGAGAACAAGAACGGGCAAAAGACCGTGTTCGAAATCCGCACCGACAAAAAGACGGTGGGAGAAGCTCTGGTTGACCTCAAACTCATTGCCGGAGAAAACGGCGCTTACGGTTTGTATGTTAAAACGGTCAACGGCGTGACGTTGGACTATGATACCGATAAGATGTATTGGGCGTTGTACGTTAACGGCGAATACTCTATGAACGGCGTCGATTCCGTCGCGCCCGTCAGTGGTGCCGTGTATACGTTTAAGGCACAGAAATGAAGCGGTTAACAACGTGGGAGCTGGTGCTGTTTGCTCTCTTGGGTACGCTGTTGCTTGCCGGTGACTTACTGATGGAGTGGCTACCGAACATCCATCTGGTCGGTGTGCTGCTGACGGCATACACGGCGGTATATCGGTGGAAGGCACTGATTCCGTTGTATGTGTATGTGCTCCTAATGGGGCTAATAAACGGGTTTTCCACTTGGTGGATTCCGTATTTATACGTTTGGGCAATACTGTGGGGCGCGGTGATGCTGTTGCCGCGTACATTGACGAGGAAAACCGTGTGGGCGTATGCGGCAGTTTGTGCCGCACACGGATTTTTGTTCGGTGTGCTGTACGCCCCTGCACAGGTGTTGTTGTTCGGGCTTCCGTGGGCGGCTTTGCCTGCGTGGATTGCTACGGGATTGCCGTTTGACATTCTTCACGGTGTCGGTAACGCGGCACTCAGTCTGTTACTCTTGCCGCTTGTAAGCTTGCTGCAAAAAGCGCCGAACAATCGATGGTAAACAAAAATGCCTTCGTGCGAAAATCGCACGAAGGCATTTTTTTCGTTTCCTATTTTTCGCTGACGAGGTCGGTAAGGGGCTTGCGCAGTTTCACGCGCAGTACGTCGTCCTCGGCGGCGAACCCGAGCGTGATGACGAGGCGC
>JAZOCH010000025.1:0-10490 GCA_045596425.1 Acutalibacteraceae bacterium
CAGCATATGGTCAAGAAAGCCGACACCTGTCACGCAGGCGGCGACGCCCGTACCGTCCAGATTCAGCGTCAGCGCGATATCCGTCTCTGCGGTTTTGCGGTTGATTTGCGCTTTTCTCATCGATTATCCCTCCAAAATACACGCAATGGTGTTTATCAGTATTTGCATCTGCTCCATCGTGCCGATGGTGATGCGGTTATATTCCGCGATACGCTCTTTGGTGAAATGCCGCACCAGCACACCGCGCGCTTTGAGCTGTTCGTACAGCTCCTGACCGCCGATGCGCGCGGATTTGGCAAACACGAAGTTCGTCTTGGAATCCAGCACCGCAAAGCCCAATCGGGTAAGCTCCCCCACCGTCCACGCACGGTTTTCCTCGATGGTACGGCAGTTGTTCATATAGTAGTCATTCTCATCGAGCGCCGCCAGTCCTGCGGCGGCAGTCAGCCGATTGACGTTGTACGGATTGGTGGAGTATTTTACGGTATTGAGGTCGGCAATCAGCCGCTCGTTACCGATGCCGAAGCCCAAACGAGCGCCTGCCATCGAACGAGACTTGGAAAAAGTCTGAGTGACCAGCAGATTATCGTATTTATCCACCAACGCCACCGCACTGTCCGCGCCGAAATCCACGTACGCTTCGTCAACAATCACCACGTTATCGGGGTTGGTGCGCAGAATCTCCTCGATTGCCGTGAGCGGCAAGCACATTCCCGTCGGCGCGTTGGGATTGGCAATGACAATCGTCTTGCCGATGCCGCAATAATCGCGCACGTCGATGGAGAAATCCTCTTTGAGCGGTATCTCCTCATACGGGATGTGATTAAGCTCGGCAAACACGGGATAAAACCCATAGGTGATATCCGCAAACGCCAGCGGATGCGCCTCATCCGCAAACGCCATAAAGGCGAAATTCAGCACCTCATCCGAGCCGTTGGTCAACAGCACCTGCTCGGGGCGCACCCCATAGACCTGTGCGAGCTTGGCGCGCAAGGCGGTACATTCGGGGTCGCAATACAGTTGCAGACGGTCAATCTCCTGCTCCACCGCCGTCTTGACGCCCGTTGACGGGGGGAACGGCGACTCGTTGGTGTTGAGCTTGACATACTGCATATCACGCGGCTGTTCCCCGGGCGTGTACGGCACAAGGTTTTCATATTTTTCACTGAAAAATCGACTCATACCATCTATCCTCATTTTTCAAATCGCACGGTCGCGCTCTTGGCGTGGGCATCTAAGCCCTCCTGCCGTGCAAAATACGCCACCTTATCGGCGACGGCGGCAAGCGCGTCCGCGGTGTAATAGATAAACTGAGATTTCTTCACAAAATCATCCACCGACAAGGGCGAGGAGAACCGCGCCGTGCCGCTGGTGGGCAGGGTGTGGTTGGGGCCGGCGAAATAGTCGCCGAGCGCCTCGGGGCAGTGCTTGCCCATAAAAATGGAGCCTGCGTGCTTGATCTTGTCGAGATAGTCAAAGGGATTGTCCACGCACAGTTCCAAATGCTCGGGCGCAATCTCGTTGGCAATGTCGATAGCGAGCATCAGATTATCCTCGGCAACGATGATTTTTCCGTTCTTATCAATGGAGGCACGAGCGATGTCCGCGCGCGAAAGCAGCGGAATCTGCCGTTCCAGCTCGGCGCTGACCGCCTCGGCAAAGGCGTAGCTGTCGGTAACCAGCACCGCGCTCGCCATCTTGTCGTGCTCTGCCTGTCTGAGCAGGTCGGCGGCGACGAATTTCGGGTTGCAGGTGGCATCCGCCACCACCAAAATCTCGCTCGGGCCGGCAATCATATCGATCGACACCTTGCCGAACACCTGCTTTTTCGCCTCCGCGACATAGGCGTTGCCGGGGCCGACGATCTTATCCACCTTCGGCACACTCTCGGTGCCGTAAGCCAGCGCGGCAACAGCCTGCGCGCCGCCCATCTTAAAGATGCGGTCAACGCCGGCAATCTTGGCGGCGGCGAGGATGACGGGATTGACCTTACCCTGTGCATTGGGAGGAGTCACCATCACGATTTCGCGACAACCGGCAATCTTGGCCGGGATGCTGTCCATCAGCACGGTGGACGGATACGCCGCCGTGCCGCCGGGGACGTACAAACCAACCTTCTCGATGGGGGTGACTTTCTGCCCCGTCACCACGCCGTCCTTCTCGTTAATAATAAAGCTGGTGCGCACCTGCCGCTCGTGGAACGCGCGGATGTTGGCCGCCGCCTCGCGCAGAATGTCGAGGAACTGCTCGTCCACCGCCGCGAACGCTTCGTCAATCTCTGCCGCAGTCACTTCGAGCGAGGTGAGTTCCGCTCTGTCAAACTTGCGCGCATAATCATAGAGCGCCGTATCGCCGCGGTCGATAACGTCCGCGATAATGGCGGTCACCACGCCCTCGACATTGGTATCAATATTCTCTCTGGCAAAAATTTCGTCGTTGGAAACCTCGCCGTAACGGAAAATCTTAATCATCGGTCTTTACCTGCTCCTTTATATCGCGCAAAATCTGCTCAATCTGCGCCGTCTTAAACTTAAACGCGGTCTTGTTAACGATCAGTCGCGCGCTGATGGGCACCACCGTCTCCTTGACCTCCAAATCGTTCTCTTTCAGCGTGGTACCCGTTTCCACGATGTCCACGATAACGTCCGACAACCCCAAAATCGGTGCAATCTCAATCGAGCCGTTGAGCTTGATGATGTCGATATCCCGTCCGATGGAGGCGTAGTATTGCCGCGCGATGTTGACAAACTTGGTCGCAACCTTCAAGGTGCGCTCGCTGTTGTCGCGGAAATCCTTTTTTGCCGCCACCGCCATACGGCATTTGCCGATGTTCATATCCAACATCTCGTAGATGTCCGGCTCATATTCCAGCAGAATATCCTTTCCTGCTACGCCGATATCCGCCGCACCGCGCTCGACGTAGATGGACACGTCGGACGGCTTTACCCAGAAATAGCGCAAACCCTTTTCCTCATTTTCGAAAATCAGCTTGCGGTTATTCTCTTTGATGGCAGGACACGCATACCCTGCCGCCTCAAACATCGCGTACACCTTTTCTCCGAGGCGACCCTTGGGAAGTGCAATATTAATCATTGTTCGTTCCCTCCCGCATATCGCAAACCTCGCGGTAGCGCAGTGCCGTCGGTACCGCACGCTGGGCGGTGACCGCGTTGCCCTGCGCCGTGAGCGCGTTCATTTTATCAACCAGCGCTTTGCTAGGCGTTTTTTCGTCGTACAGCAACAAGGTATCCACGTCGTACTCGTTGGAGGTGTCTTGCAAATCCTCCAACAAATCCAAATACAACGCAAACCCGACCGCACCTGCCTTGCGCCCCATCTTGCGCATCAGCTTATCGTACTGACCGCCGGCGAGAACGCCCTCGCAGATGCCGTCAAGGAAGCCCTTAAACACAATACCGTTATAGTAATTCATATCGTTAACGATGGAAAAATCAAAGTGGATGCGTGCGGCATACGGCGTGCTTGCCAGCAGGGCATACAGCGTGCGCAGCTCATCGAGTGCCGCCTTGGCCGCCTTGCTGACACACAAGGGGGTCAGCCGCGCGATAACCGATGCCATATCGCCGTAAATCCCGATAAACTCGCCCAGTACCGCCGCCTTATCCGCCGCCACACCGTACTGAGCGCACACACGGGCAAGGTCGTGAGGATTTTTCTCCGCGATGTGGCTTGCCGCTTCGCGGCGGAAATTCTCGTCCTCACTGCTCTCATCCAGCAACGCGGACAGCACACCGAGGTGGGACACGTCCAGCACAAACGACTCCGAAATCAGATTAAGACTCGCCGCGGCAAGGCTGACCGCCTCGAAAATATCGTACATATCAATGTCGCCGATGCATTCGAGACCCGTCTGCATAATTTCTTTATACTGATGGGTGGAGCCACTGACACGATACACGTTCTCGTTGTAATACACCTTCTGCTTACAACCGACCTCGTCCTCGCCGTTCTTGATAATAGACAGCGTCACGTCGGGCTTGAGCGCGAGCAGCTTGCCGTTGGTGTCGTTAAAGGTAATGATGCGGTCGGAGATGAGAAAATCCTTGTTGCGGACGTACAGGTCGTATTCCTCAAACTTACTCATCTTAAACGGCATATAGCCGTACCGCTTATATAACGCGCGCAGGGCGTATATCGCACGCTCGTCGCTTTTCAGCAAACTCTCGTTGATCACGATTCTTCCTCCTTAGGGTAGAGCGAGATATCCCAACACCGTTTTGAAAAGGGGGATTTTCGCTCTATCGCCGTTAAAATACTCGTAAATCCGCAAGGATTTACTGCGTTTTATGCCTTGATAGAACAAAAATTCCCTCTTTTCAAAATCGAAGACCTCAAAGCGAGCAGATTTTGAGAGATTTTTATTCTATTTGGGCGAAGCAAGGCTGGCGCCTTGCAAGAACAAATAGGGTGAAAAGCGCCGAAACCTGCCGCTTTGAGGCGAGTTCGGATATCTCACTCTACCCTACTCGTTCCATCACCATCTTATACCCGCCGTTGCCGTATTCGAGGCATTTGCTCACACGGCTGATGGTCGCGGTGCTTACCCCGACCTCCTTGCTAACGGTCACGTAGCTCGTGCCGGCATCCAGAAGCTTTGCCACTTTCAGCCGCTGAGCAATCTCGATAATCTCCTTAATGGTGCAAGCATCCTCAAAAAACGCATAACATTCCTCCACCGATTTGAGTGTCAGAATGGCTTCAAACAATTCATCAATTTGCGGTGTATGCCAGTTGCTCATACGTGTTCCTCACTTTGTCACTTTATCGCAGTAGAGTGCTAACGAAGTGAATTATAGTCCTCTGTTTAGCGATTGTCAAGCCCTTTTTGTCACTTTTTTGCGTTTTTTATTATAGAACTATCCTACTATACTAAAATAAATAAGAAAATGCAAGTTTCAAATTGACGATTTCCTTGTTTTTCGCTATAATATAAGAGATTTCACCGAGAATGGGAGTGAAAACTGTGTCCTACACCGTCATGATGGTCGCCGCCGCGGGGAATTCCACCCGTATGGGGTGCGCGAAACAACATATATTACTGGACGGACAGCCGGTGCTTGTACGCACCCTGCTCGCCCTGCAAGCCGTGGAGTCGATTGATGAAATTTTGCTCATCACCCGTGAGCAGGATGCCGCATGCTTTACCGCACTTGCCGAGCAGCACGGGGTAACCAAGCTTCGCCGCGTGGTTTTGGGGGGCGATACCCGTCAGCAGTCGGTGGCAAACGGACTTGCCGCCCTGCCGCCCGAAGCGACGCTCGTGGGTATCCACGACGGCGCTCGTCCGCTGGTCACGCCCGAGGTTATCGAGGCGGTCATTGCCGAGGCAAAGACACACGGCGCCGCCGCGGTTGCCGTCAAGGTCAAGGATACGCTTAAACAGACCGATGAAAACGCTTTCATCACCGCCACCCCCGACCGCCGCAATCTGTGGCGTGTACAGACACCGCAGGTGTTTGCGCGGGAGCCGTTCTGTGCGGCGATGGCGGCGGCGCTCGCAGACGGACGGGATTTTACCGACGATTGTCAGCTGATGGAGCAGGCAGGTCACCCCGTCAAGCTGGTGGCAGGTCTGGACACCAATCTCAAACTCACCACCCCCGAGGATGTGCGCCTTGCCGAGGCGCTTCTCCGTGGGAATACAAAGGAGGAATGTGCTATGCGTATCGGTCACGGCTACGACGTTCACCGCCTGGTGGAGGGGCGCGCACTCATCCTCGGCGGCGTGAACATCCCCTTTGACAAGGGATTGCTCGGCCACTCCGATGCCGACGTACTCACCCACGCCGTTATGGATTCCCTGCTGGGGGCGGCGGCTATGGGGGATATCGGCGGACTGTTCCCCGACACCGACCCTGCCTACAAAGGCGCGGACAGCATCCGCCTGCTAGAAGAAGTGGTGCGACGTGTCCGCGAAGCCGGCTATACGTTGCAAAACCTCGATGCGACCGTGCTGGCACAACAGCCGAAATTAAAGCCGTATATCCCGATGATGCGTGCGCGCATTGCCGCGGCTTGCGGCGTGGCGGAGAACTGCATCAATCTCAAAGCCACGACCGAAGAAGGACTCGGTTTCACGGGCGCGATGGAGGGCATCGCCGCCCACGCCGTCTGCCTGCTCGGTTAATTTCGACAAGCAACTACACAGCCTCGGTCGTTTGCGCAAAAATACCGCCATTCGACACCGCCTTTCGCGCAAAAATACACGGACAAGCCTCTATCCTATTGGGTAGAGGCTTTTTTCTTTTTGTCTGCATAATGCGTAAATAAAAGAAAAGACTAAATGAAAGGGTGTGAAACTATGCAACTGCAACTGACAAACACGGAGGACACGCTCAACGCACAGCTCTTAGGCGAGCTGGACCACCACGGTGCAGGCGAGGTGCGTGAACGCATTGATGCCGCCATCCTGCAACACCGCTGTCGACGGCTGATTCTCGATTTTTCGGGGCTGAGCTTTATGGACAGTTCGGGGATCGGACTGATTATGGGGCGGTACCGCCTGATGACCTCGCTCGGCGGCACGTTACAGCTCCAAGGCGCCAATCCACGGCTGGAAACCGTCATCCGTCTGGCAGGTCTTGAAAAACTTCCCATCTGGGGAGAAACAGAAAGGAAGATAACCAATGAAACCACTTAACGAAACCAAAATAACCTTTTTGAGCCGTTCAGCGAACGAGGGGTTTGCCCGTGCGGCGGTGGCGGCATTCGCCGCCCAGCTCGACCCTGCGGTGGACGAGCTTGCCGACCT
Organism: Acutalibacteraceae bacterium; assembly: GCA_045596425.1. Lineage (GTDB taxonomy): Bacteria > Bacillota > Clostridia > Oscillospirales > Acutalibacteraceae > UBA5905. The sequence continues at coordinate 6,773 of JAZOCH010000025.1, forward strand.
GCGTACCGCCGTTTCCGAGGCGGTGACCAATGCCATCGTACACGCCTATCCCGACCGACTGGGAACCGTCACCCTCACCGTGCAGTTATTTGAGAACGGCTGTATCCGTGTGCAGGTCAAGGACCGCGGCCGCGGCATCCCCGATATCGAAAAAGCGATGGAGCCGCTGTACACCACGGGCGGCGAAGAACGCTCAGGACTGGGCTTCTCGGTGATGGAGAGCTTTACCGACCGCTTACGAGTGCGCTCCAAGCCCGATAAAGGCACCACGGTAACGATGGAGAAATACATAGCCCCACGCGTAAGGTGTAAAGTATGACGACTTGTCAGGATAGAAACGAAGTCGTATGCGAGAATATGGGGCTGGTACACGCCTGCGCCAAGCGCTTTCTCGGGCGCGGCGCGGAATATGACGATTTGGTGCAGGCAGGATGCGTGGGGCTTATCAAGGCCGCCGACGGCTTCGAAGCCGAACGGGGGCTGAAATTCTCCACCTATGCCGTGCCGCTGATTCTCGGGGAGATGAAACGCTTATTTCGCGACGGCGGCGCAGTCAAAATCAGCCGTCCGCTCAAAGAATTATCCCTGCGTGCAACCCGCGAGCGCGAACGACTCGCCAAGGAACTGGAACGCGAGCCGTCAGTAGAGGAGCTGGCGCGCGCGCTGGGCGTGGAGCCTGCCGAGGCGGCGCAAGCGCTCTGTGCCTCTCTCCCACCGCTTTCGCTCACACGCACAAGCGATGAGGACGACACCGAGCAAATCGATCTACCCGTCGCTTCTCCCGAGGAGCAGATCACTGACCGTCTCGCCCTGCAACAGCTTCTTTCTCAATTAGAGCCGCGCGATCGACACCTCATTGAGCTGCGGTATGTCAAACGACACACCCAGCAAGCCACCGCCGACCAGCTGGGTATGACACAGGTACAGGTATCCCGTCGGGAACGCACCCTATTACTCACTCTGCGAGAGAAATTAACCGTTTGATTGAGGAGTTATGTATGGAATCACTATGGAACGGGTTTGTTAAGTTACCAACCTTTACACCACTACAAAGTGACCGCTACACCGACGTGTTGATTGTCGGTGGTGGCATAACAGGGATTTTGTGTGCTTATCATCTTCATCGGCAAGGGGTGGACTGCTTAGTGTTGGAGGCCGACCGCATTGGCGGCGGTACCACCCACGGAACCACCGCCAAAATCACCGCACAGCACGGACTGTGCTACCACCGCTTCGTCACGCGTTACGGGGTGGAGTTTGCACGCGGCTATTACGACACGCACAACGGCGCCATTGAGGAGTACCGTCGTCTGGCGCAGGATATTCCCTGCGATTTTAAGGCGGCGGACAACCTCATCTATTCCCGACGGTCAGAGGCTATCATCGAACGCGAACTGCAAGCACTGGACAAGCTCGGCTCCCCTGCGCAGCTCGCTGAAAATCTTCCCCTACCCTTTTCCACCAAAGGGGCTGTTCGATTTCCCAAGCAAGCGATGTTTCATCCGCAAAAATTCCTCGCAGGTATCGCCAATGACCTCCCCATCTGCGAACAAACACCCGTGCTGAAAATCGACGGACACACCGCCTATACACCCCACGGCAAGGTGACGGCGGAAAATATCGTGATTGCCACCCACTTCCCTATGCTCAACGCACGCGGACTGTATTGGATGCGCTTACACCAGAGCCGTTCCTATGTGCTGGCACTGAAAAACGCCCCGACGCCGGCGGATATGTATATGGACGAGCAGGAGCAAGGGATGTCCTTTCGTCCGCACGGTCAGTATCTCCTGCTCGGCGGCGGCGGTAAACGCACGGGCAAACCCTGCGGCGGCTTTGAGTCACTCAAACGCTTCTGCACCAAGCATTATCCCGACGCCGAAATCGCTTATCAATGGGCGGCGCAGGATTGTATGTCGCTCGACGGTGTCCCTTACATCGGGCAATACGCCGTCGGGCTACCGCATCTCTATGTGGCGAGCGGATTTAACAAATGGGGAATGACCTCGGCTATGGTGGCGGCAACCTTGCTCACCGACCTTATTCTCGAACGGCCAAATCCAACCGCCGCCATCTTTTCCCCTTCCCGTTCGCCGGCGCTGCTGCCATTGGCGGCGAATATCGGCTCCTCAGCGGTGGGGATGCTCACCCCCACACTGCACCGCTGTACCCATCTCGGTTGCGGACTGCACTACAACCGCCGCGAGCATAGCTGGGATTGCCCCTGCCACGGCTCCCGGTACGGGAAAGACGGAAATGTGCTGGAAGGTCCTGCAAAAAAACCGAAAAAAGTTTAAAAGCACCTCGCGAGGGGTGCTTTTTCTATTGACGAAAACCGCCGAATGGATTATAATGGGATTGTTATAAATTAGGGTATTACATTAACGAATCATAGTATAGGAGGAAAAACATATGTCCCGTTACGAAGAAGCAAAAAAGCTGTATGCTGAAATCGGCATCGACACCGACAAGGTGTTGGATACCATCAAGAACGTTCCCGTATCCATTCACTGCTGGCAGGGCGACGACGTTATCGGTTTTGAGAGCGGTCAGGCGCTGTCTGGCGGTATCCAAACCACCGGTAACTACCCCGGTAAGGCGACCAACCCTGAGCAGTTGATGGCAGACATCGACAAGGCGTTCTCGCTGATGCCCGGCAAGAAGAAAATCAACATCCACGCCAACTACGCCATTATGGACGAGTTTGTGGACCGTGACAAGCTTGAACCCAAGCACTTTGCCAAGTGGGTCGAATTTGCCAAGCAGCGCGGTATGGGTCTGGACTTCAACCCCACCTACTTCTCCCACCCCATGGTGAAGAACAACCTCACCCTCTCCTCTCCCGACGATGAGGTGCGTGCGTTCTGGATCGAGCACGGCAAGCGTTGCATCAAGATTGCGGAGTATTTCGCTGAGGAGACCGGCGTCCCCTGCGTGATGAACATCTGGATTCCCGACGGCTACAAGGATATCCCTGCCGACCGTATGGGTCCGCGCGCACGCTTTAAGGATTCGTTGGATCAGATCCTGTCCGTTCCCTACGACAAGAGCAAGGTATTCGTCACCCTCGAATCCAAGGTGTTCGGTATCGGCATGGAGAGCTACACCGTCGGTTCTGCGGAGTTCACCCTCTCCTACTCCACCAAAAACAACCTCACCCCCTTGATGGATAACGGTCACTATCATCCCACTGAGGTGGTGTCCGACAAGATCGGCGCACTGCTTCTGTTCAGCGACAAGCTCGCTTTGCACGTCACGCGCGGCGTGCGTTGGGACTCCGACCACGTGGTGCTGTTCGACGACGAGACCAAGGAGATCATGAAGGAGATCGTCGCGCACGATGCACTGGATCGCGTGTTCATCGCCACCGACTATTTCGATGCCTCCATCAACCGCATCTCCGCTTGGGTGACGGGTGTTCGCAGCGTGCAGAAAGCTCTGCTCAATGCGCTGTTGCAGCCCCACGCCGAGCTCAAAGCGTTGCAGGATGCCCATAACACCACCAAGCTGATGGTGCTGCAAGAGGAGCTCAAAACAATGCCCATCGGCGATATCTGGGCAGAGTATCTGCGCCGCGAGAACGTCGAGGCAGATTATCTCACCCCCATCGTCGCCTACGAGCAAGAAGTGCTCAGCAAGCGCTAACCCCTAACATAATGAAGAGCACGGCCCCTAAAAACCCCGGGGGCTCTTCTTTTTTCTTTTTCTTATTAAAATT
>JAZOCH010000026.1:0-2695 GCA_045596425.1 Acutalibacteraceae bacterium
AACCCAGTGGTTGTCTTCCTAAGACCGCTTGGCCTCCGACTTGCGCATCCTGTGGTGTGGGCAATTGGAGCCCATTTCTTGCAGATATGTGTTGAATTCGCGAGCCGGATGCTTTTGGTGGTGTGGGCAATTGGAGCCCATTTCTTACAAAAAGCGTCCGGCTTTTTATTATACGGTATAATTTCACTGCACAAAGCACAAAAAAGGAGCTCACCGATTTCTCGGCGAGCTCCTTTTGTCTTATCCCAATTATATTGCCGTCAGTTTGGCATAGTTCGCCATCAGCTTTTTCTGTCCGACCTTGTCGAACTGAATAACCAACAGGATGTCCCCTCCCATCGGGGAGGTCCCCGTAATGACGCCCTCGCCGAAGAGCGCGTGCGCAACGCGGTCGCCCACCTGCCACGTCTGCGCGGTGGCAGGTTTTGCCGCCGCGCTCGCAACGGTAGCACGGCTGCCAATCGGGCGGTCTCCCGTCGAACGGAACGCCTCGTTGCTGTGCGCAACAGCGGCGGCGGTTTTGGTATATCCTTGACCGCCGTTGCTCTGCCCGTAACCGCCGTAACGCGAACCGCCATACCCTCCGCCGAAATCCACGTTTATGGGACGGCGACGGTCAACCAACTCGGTTAACTCGCTCGGAATATCCGCAATAAACCGCGACGGCGCATTGCGGTTGGTCTGTCCGTACAGCATACGGCTCTGCGCGCGCGTAATGTACAGTTCCTCTCGGGCGCGCGTAATCGCCACGTAACACAGACGTCGATCCTCCTCCAACTCCTCGGGATCGAACATCGTCATACGGCCTGGGAAAATGCCATCCTCAAAGCCGGGCAACAGCACTACGGGGAACTCCAAGCCCTTGGCGGCGTGCATCGTCATCAGCACCGCAGCATCCGCGTCCGCATCGTAGTTGTCGATGTCGGTCATCAGCGCCTGCTCCTCCAAAAAGCCTGCCAGCTCCGCATAGTCCTCGCCGCAGTTTTTCTCATACTGCTGAATGGTAGAGGAAAGCTCTTCCAAGTTCTCCACGCGCCCTGCCTCGGCATCCCCTTGTGCCTTCCACATTGCGAGATAACCCGTCGTTTCCAGCATCGTCGTATACAGCAGATGCAGCGAGTTCTCGGGGTCCTCCGCCATCTGTCGCAGCTCGTCCATCATAGATGTAAAGGCAGTTAACTTGCCGGCCGCGCGACTCAGATCAGGATAGTCCGCGGCACGGCTGAACACCGCATACAGCGAATCGCCCAGCCCTGCGGCAATCTGCGCTGCCTTATCGATGGTCGTATCGCCGATGCCGCGCTTCGGCTCGTTGATGATGCGGCGTAAACTGACCTCGTCGTCGGGGTTGTTGATAACGCGCAGATACGCCATCGCGTCCTTGACTTCCTTGGTGTCGTTAAACCGATGGCCGCCGATGATGCGGTACGGCACACCGCTCTTGACGAGCGCCTGCTCGATGGCGTTGGATTGCGCGTTAGCGCGGTAAAGCACCGCATATTCGCTGAATTTACGCCCCTGCGACACACCCGTGAGGATGGTATCGGCAATAAACCTGCCCTCTTCCTCGGCGTTGTCCACCACCACGGTACGAATCGGGTCGCCATCGGCATTCTCCGTCCACAGGGTCTTGCCCTTGCGACCGACGTTCTTAGCAATCACTGCGTTAGCGGCATCCAAAATGCGCGCTGTGGAGCGATAATTCTGCTCCAACCGAATCACACGGCAGTTGCGGAATTCGTCCTCGAAATTGAGGATGTTTTCAATCGTCGCACCACGGAATTTATAAATACTTTGGTCATCGTCACCCACCACGCAGAGGTTGCCCGATTGCGCGGCAAGCAGATGGATAAGCTCATATTGCGCGTGGTTGGTGTCCTGATACTCGTCCACCATCAGATAGCGAAACCGCTTCTGATACCGTGCGAGCACCTCGGGGAATTTCTTGAACAGCTCCACCGTGCGGCACAACAGGTCGTCAAAGTCCATCGCATCCGCCTCGCGCAGACGCTTTTGATACAGTTCATATGCGCGCGCAACCAGCCGCAGGCGGACATCACCGCCGCTTGCGTGGCGCGCGGCATATTCGATAGAGTCAATCAGCGCATCCTTCGCACAGCTGATCTCCCCCAAAATCGCCTTATGCCCCATCGTTTTTTCGTCGATATTCAGCTCCTTCATACACGTCTTCATCAGACGGCGGCTGTCATCGGTATCGTAGATGGTGAAATGGCGTGAATAGCCGAGATATTCCCCCTCGCGGCGCATAATACGCGCGCAAAAGGAGTGGAAGGTGCTCGCCGCGACCTCCTCACCCTCGGCTCCCAGCATCCGCGTAAGGCGTTCTTTCAGCTCCCCTGCCGCTTTGTTGGTAAAGGTGATGGCAAGAATGCGGTAGGACGGACAAGGGTCAACCGCAAGCAGGCCGACGATTTCGCCGTCCGGCGGAATAAGCCCTGCGGCACAGTCGCGCAGTTTCTGCTCCTGCTCCGTTGTCATAAAAGCAGGAACCTCGTCTGCGTGATATGCGCCGCCGAAGCGTACCAGATTGGCAATGCGGTTGACCAGCACAGTGGTTTTACCGCTGCCGGCACCTGCCAAAATCAGCAACGGTCCCTCGGTGTGAAACACCGCCTGCCGTTGCGGCGCGTTCATCCGCGCAAACTGGCGGTCGAGAATCGTCCGCCGTAATGTC
>JAZOCH010000027.1:0-2895 GCA_045596425.1 Acutalibacteraceae bacterium
TCAGCGCGATGATCAAATCACGCACCGCGCTCTCGGGCAGTTCTTTATTGTCAGTGACCAGATTGGTCAGCAGTTCACGGTTGATTTCAAAATTGTTGCGCCCCTGCTCAAAGGTGATACCGAACACCTGCTTGCGCTCGATCTCCTCGGGCACAAAATCGGGGTCGATCTTCACGATGTTGTAGGAGCCTTTGCGCTTAGATTTGAGAATTTCCAGCGCCTCGGGTTCATAACCGGGAGCGATAACGCCGTCGGACACCTCGCGCTGAATCAGCCGCGCGGTGGTGACGTCGCACACGTCCGACAATGCCACCCAGTCACCGAAGGAGCACATACGGTCAGTTCCACGCGCGCGCGCATACGCGCAAGCAGGCGGCGACTCATCCAGTCCCTCGATATCGTCCACGAAACACGCCTTTTTGAGCGTATCGGACAACGGCACGCCGACCGCTGCCGATGTGGGGCTGACGTGCTTAAAGGAGGTCACCGCAGGCAAGCCGAGCGCCTCTTTGAGCTCCTTGACGAGCTGCCAAGAGTTAAAGGCGTCAAGGAAGTTGATATAACCGGGGCGACCGTTGAGAATCTCAATCGGCAGGTCACTGCCGTCGTTCATAAAAATCTTGGAAGGCTTCTGGTTAGGGTTACAGCCGTATTTCAGTTCAAATTCTTTCATCACGGTCACTCCTTACTGATTCTTGTTCACGATACGCGTTTCGGTCTGGCCGGTGGCGATGTCGATGTAACGCACGAACAGCGACACCTTGTTATCCTCGTTGAGATTGGTCCAGATGAGGTCGGTCAGCGCGTCGATATCGACATTGGGAAGCTCCAAGGTCTTAGGCTCACCCTCAAAGGACGGAAGCGGATCGCCGTCGCCGTTGTAGGTGTGAATGAATTTCGCTTTACCGGCGATGGGATTGGAATAGGCATAAGTGAAACGCTCGCAGGAGGAGTCGTCCCCCTCGGCGCTTTTAAGAATGGACATTGCAAAATGCATGCCGTCGTTCTCGCGGCGAATGATGCCCGAAATACGGGGCGTGAAGTTGGGCTTATCGTCCTCAAACTCACGAGTGCGCAGAGCCTGCTCAAAGGTCATCTGCTTATCCATCAGCTCGTAGATGGTATCGGTCTGATCGCCGTTGGTGACGATAGTCTTGTTGCCAAGCACACGCACGGGATAATAAATAATGAGGTGGGGATCCACCATTTTAGACTCGTCGAACGCCTTTGTGCGCATCGCCTCTCCCTCGGCAACGAACACGCGGTTACGGCTGTTGACACTGCGTCCCATAATGAAATACGCGGTGACAGCCTTTTTACCGTCGGCGGATTTGCCGATGATAATGCCTCTGCCATGGTAGGCAAGCGAATTCAGTTCTTGTTCGATGGTAGAAATCTTCATATCCTTCAACCTCACTTGTATTAATTATCTTCCAATTTGCCTCCCTTGTGTAAAGGGAGGTGGCTGTGGCGTCAGCCACAGACGGAGGGGTTGTTTTTACTACGCCGACTGCCGTCGGCTACAATCCCCCAGCCTCGCTCTCGCTCGGCAGCCCCCTCGCCGGAGGCGGCCCCCTTTTGTCGGCTGCGCCGACATTTCCCCCGCAATGCGGGGAAATCTACCCTTTGCACAAGGGGGCCTTTTACTCTTCGGTCAGTCTTTTACTAACCATCTCGACCGCGGCAGGGAGCAGTTTCCATTCCGCCTGCTCCATCACGCGCTTTTGCAGGATTTCGGGGGTGTCCCCATCCAGCACGTCAACCGCCTTTTGCAGGATGATCTCGCCGCCGTCGGGAATCTCGTTGACAAAATGCACCGTCGCACCCGTTACCTTGACACCCTTGGCGAGTGCCGCCTCGTGTACGTGCAGGCCGTAAAAGCCCTGTCCGCAAAAGGACGGGATGAGCGACGGGTGCACGTTGAGGATGCGGTGGTCGTAACGACGAGTAAAATCCTCGCTGAGGATACTCATAAAACCTGCCAACACGATAAGGTCAATGGCGTTCTCTGTAAGCGTATCGACAATCGCCTGTTCAAACGCCTGCTGACTGCCGCATTCCTTTTTGAGAATGACCGCCGACGGGATACCGGCATTTTCCGCACGAGTAAGCGCATAGGCGTTTGCGTTGTTGGCGATGACCAGACACAGCTTGCCGCTATGTAGAATTCCTGCCTTCTCGGCATCGATAAGCGCCTGCAAATTGGTGCCGCCGCCGGAAACCAGCACGGCCACTCTTGCTTTCTGTTGCTCCATGCGTTTGTCCTCTTTATTCAATGATGATGGGGTTTTCGGACGCGATAATCTCGCCGATAACGTACGCATCGTCGCCGTTCTCGCGCAAAATGGCGAGCGCGGTATCCACGTCTTCCTTTGCCACCACGATGCTCATACCGACACCCATATTGTAGGTGTTGTACATATCGCGCTCGGGGATATTGCCCCACTTCGCAATCAAATCGAAGATCGGCAGAACCTTCACCGCGGACTTGTCGATTTTCGCACCGAGTCCATCGGGGATACTGCGCGGAATGTTCTCATAGAAGCCGCCGCCCGTGATGTGGGAGATGCCCTTGACCTTCACTTTCTCCAACAAAGGGAGCACGCTTTTTACGTAGATGCGGGTGGGAGTCAGCAACGCCTCGGCAATAGTACGGCCGCCGAGTTCCTCGCGCGCCACGTACAATTCGGGGTTGTTGTTGTCAATATCAAACACCTTGCGGCAAAGCGAGAAGCCGTTGGAGTGGATACCCGTCGAGGGCAGGGCGATAACCACGTCCCCTGCCGCCATCGTCTTGTTGTCGATAATCTTGGACTTATCCACGATACCCGTGCAGTAACCGGCGAGGTCGTAGTCCTCCGCAGGCATCAGACCGGGGTGCTCGGCGGTCTCACC
>JAZOCH010000028.1:0-2178 GCA_045596425.1 Acutalibacteraceae bacterium
GCCATCGAGCGGCTCACGGTGCATATCCACCGCACGGGTACGCCGGTTATCATAGGCGGGGTAATAATAGATTCCGCGCGTGGCGTTACAGGAAGAGGTATACCGCGTAAGCTCATATACCCCCTGCGAAAGCTCACAGCAACCACGCGGTTGCTCCACCGCGCCGAGAATGTGAAAAAACTGGCTGACACTCGCCTGCTCGGTGTCGTCACTTTGCGCATTGGCGCGCACAAACGCCGCGCGTACAAACCGCGAGGCGGAGGACAAATCCCCCGGCAAGCCGATGCCGCCCATTCCACGGCTGTACAAGGGCAACGTGATGGCTTGCGAAAAGGTGTTGGCAGGGTCGCGCGGCGATAAACGGCGATAATCGCTCAGCCGCGACACCTGTTCGGGAAACGGCGGATTGTTGGTGAGCACGCCCACGGGATTGTCGTATACGTGCAGTCCGTCCGCCGTTGCCTCCACCGTGACGGCACTGCCGCGGTCCGCGACCATCCAGTGTAATGGCGTAGGCGGCAATTCCTTGGAAAACGGCGTATCGGTGATATGCAGTCGCGAAAGGCAGTCCTTCGCCTCGGCAAGCGTCGCGCACCGCCCCAACAGCCACGGGATAAACTCAAACGACGCCACGTTATCCCGATTCGGCACTACCCTGCCGTACACGGCGTTATCCGCAAAGCGTAAGCCTGCCATACACAGCCCCATTTCATTCACCGCATCGTAATACAGCGGATACCCCTGCGCCACGTACGCCATCCCGATGATGGCGTAATGCCGCTCGCTATGCGCCGTGTGCCGAAATCGCCACGGGAAGCGGCGCGGCGTCACCGTCACCTGTTCATCGTACGCACATTCAATGTCCAATGTCCGCCCGAAATAAAAATCCTTTGTCGTATACGTTGCTGCTGTACACATACATTGCCCTCCAAAACCATTGTCGGTTTAGTGTCTCCCACGCGCCTGCTTTTATCCCGTAAGAGCTGTGTAAATAAAACCGTCCCCTGCCGCTCGAACGAGCAACAGAGGACGGTTCTTATTATGCATCAATCGGTTACGCTTTCACTGTGGGCAGCGCGTTCTTTTTCTTGTTGATGATCTGTACGACCAGCACCGTGGCAACCAGTGCCAGACCGATTGCATCCGTCACGATGCCGGGGTAAATGAGCAGCAGGCCGCCAACGGCACTGACCACGCGCTCATACCATTTCATTCCGTGCAGGAAGTAGCCCTCCAAGGCGGCGGACACCGCGAAAATACCGACTAACGAGGTGATACAGATAAGGATAACCTCGCCGACAGAGGTGTCGATAAACAGCATCGCAGGGTTCAGCGCGAACACATACGGCACGATGAACGCACCGATGGCGAGCTTAGTCGCGGTGAAGGCGGTCTTCATCGGGTTCGCCTGCGCGATCGCCGCGCCTGCATACGCCGCGAGGGCAACGGGCGGTGTCAGATCGGCAACGATACCGAAATAGAACACAAAGAAATGGGCGGCGATCATCGGCACGCCCATCTGCACCAAAATCGGCGCACAGGTGGCTGCCATAATGCAATAGTTGGCGGTGGTGGGTACACCCATACCCAGCACAATGCAACACAGCATCGTTAGGAACAGGGCGATGATCACCTGATTGCCGGCAAGCGCGACGATGCCGTTAAAGAGGGTGTACGCCAGACCGGTGATACCAATGACACCGGCGATAATGCCGGCTACGCCGCAGGCGGCCGCCACGGTGATCATTCCTTGGCCGCCTGCCGCCAATGCTTCCAGCAGGCGCTTGGGGGTGATGCGATGCTCTTTGTTAAACAAGCTCACCACGATCGCGACCACGATAGCAATCGCCGCGGCATAGGCAATGGAGCGCGTGCTGGTGCCGACCAGATAGATCAGCAGAATCAGGGGAAGAAGCAGATAGGTCTGCTTCAGCAGGGGCTTCAGACGGGGAAGCTCTTCTTTGGTCAGACCGCGCAGGCCTTCCTTCTTGGCTTCCAGATGCACGGTGATGAACACGCCGGCAAAATAGAGCACTGCGGGAAGAATCGCCTTAACAACGAGGTTGGAATAGGGCATGCCGATGGTTTCCGCCATGAGGAAGCCCGCCGCACCCATGATGGGAGGCATGATCTGTCCGCCGGTGGAGGCGCCAGCCTCCGCCGCAGCGGCAAATTCGG
>JAZOCH010000029.1:0-7054 GCA_045596425.1 Acutalibacteraceae bacterium
CCCCGGTATGATGATCTCCGCCCTTGTTATGGCGATTGCGATGAATCCGCCGCTGTCGGTGGTGCTGGCGGTGTGCGTGCCGCTGATGCTGTTGTTTATCGGCGTTATTATCAAGGTGAGCTTCCCGCGCTTCACCGCTAAGCAAAAGAAGCTTGACACCCTCAACTCCACCGTGCAGGAGAACATCACCAACGTGCGCGTGATTAAATCCTTTGTGCGGCAGGACTACGAGACGGATAAATTCGAAACCGCCAACCGCGACCTGAAAGACACCTCGATGGCGGCGATGAAAATTATGATCTTTATGCATCCCGTGATGACGCTGTTTATGAACCTCGCGGTGCTGGCGGTCATCCTACTCGGCGGAAAATTCGTGCTGGCAGGGAATATGCCCATCGGTGACCTGTCCGCATTCATCACCTACGTCACCCAGATTCTCTCCTCGCTGATGGCGGTGACGATGCTGCTGATGACCACCTCGCGTGCGATGGCATCCGCAGGGCGCATCCGTGAGGTGATGGAGGAACCCATCGACCTTATCGACGATGCCGCCGCCTATCCCGAGCGCGCCGTGACCGAGGGTCGGGTGGAATTTAAAAACGTTACCTTCCGCTATTACAAAAACAGCGAGGGCAGCGTCCTCAGCAACATTAATCTCACCATCCCTGCCGGTGCAACCGTAGGTATCATCGGCTCGACGGGATGCGGCAAATCCACGCTGGTGTCGCTGATTCCCCGTCTGTACGATGCCGACGAGGGCGAGGTGCTGGTGGACGGGGTCAACGTGCGCGATTATTCGCTGTCCCGTCTGCGCGACGGTGTCGGTATGGTGTTGCAGAAAAACACGCTGTTCTCGGGCAGCATCGAAGAAAATCTGCGCTGGGGCGACCGCGAAGCCTCCGACGAGGAGCTGCGCCGCGTTGCCGCCTTTGCGCAGGCGGATAAGTTTATCACCGCCTTTACCGACGGCTACGACACCCTGCTCGAACAGGGCGGTGTCAACGTGTCGGGCGGTCAAAAGCAGCGCCTGTGCATTGCACGCGCGTTGCTTAAAAAGCCGAAAATTCTCATCCTCGACGATTCCACCAGTGCGGTGGATACCGCGACCGAGGCGCAGATTCGCCGCGCCTTCCGCGAGGAGATTGCCGACTCTACCAAAATCATTATCGCGCAGCGTATCTCCTCGGTGCAGGACGCGGATATGGTCGTGGTGATGGACAACGGCTGTATCACGGGTGTCGGCACCCACGAGGAATTGCTCGCCGACAATGCGGAGTATCAGGAGATATACTACTCCCAAACGCAAGCAAAGGAGGGAGTGTGACCGATGGCAAGAACACTGGAACAACTGCAAAAGCAGTATAACAGCATCGCGGCGGCGCACAAGCCGCATATGCCCCCGATGGGGCGTCCCGGTGGCCCCGGCGGTCCGCGCGGTGCAGGCTTGGGCGGCAAACCGAAGAACACCAAAGCGACCATGACGCGCCTGCTCACCTACATAAAGCCGTACACCCTGCGCTTTATCGGGGTGCTGCTGTGTATGCTCACCAGCACCGTGACCTCCCTCATCGGCGCGTATCTGCTCGCGCCCATTATCAACCGTCTTACCCTCGCCGTCCTACCCAATGCGGCAATCGAAATGTCCGCCGCGGAACAGCTCGCGGATAGCGTTATCGGCGTGTTTACGGGGCTGTTCCCCTTTGCGCGTGACGGCGGCGTGATGGGGTACGTACTCACCGCGGTGCTGGTGCTCGGCGGCGTTTATCTCGTCGGCATCCTCACCACCTACCTGCAAAGCCGCCTGATGCTCACCATATCGCAGGGCATCACCGAGTGCATCCGCAACGACCTGTTCAAAAAGCTGCAAAAACTGCCCGTACGGTATTTTGATGCGCATCCCACGGGCGAGGTGATGTCCCGTTTCACCAACGATATCGACAACATCGATATGATGCTCAACAACTCGCTGACCTCACTGGTCAGCGGCGCGGTAACGCTGCTCGGCACCTTCACCTTTATGGTGACCACCAACTGGATTCTCACGTTGGTGACGGTTGCCTTCGTTCCCTTGCTCATCAAGGGCGTGACCGCCATCGCCGGACGCTCGCGCAAGTATTACAAGGGACAGCAGGCGGCGCTCGGCGCAGTCAACGGCTATATGGAAGAGACCGTCACGGGGCAAAAGGTCGTCAAGGTGTTTAACCACGAGACGGAATGCACCGAGGAATTCGGTCTGCTCAACGACGATATGCGCGACAAGCAGTTCAAGGCCCAATTCTGGGGCGGCGTGATGGGACCGATTATGCACAACATCAGTATGATAAGCTACGGTGTGACTGTCGGCATCGGCGGCGTACTGATGTGCACCGCCGGACTCACCCCCGGTGCGCTGACGGTGTTCGCCTCCTATTCCCGTCAGTTCGCGATGCCGATTAATATGCTGTCCCAGCAGACTACCGTTATTTTCGCTGCCCTTGCCGGCGCCGAGCGCGTATTTCAGGTGATGGACGCCGACCCCGAAGCCCCCGATGCGGCGGATGCCGTGACGGCAGACGGGATGCGCGGCGAGGTGGAGCTGCAACACGTGACCTTTGGCTATACGCCCGATAAGGTGGTGCTCAAAGATATCTCCCTGTGCGCCCGTTCGGGACAGAAAATCGCCTTCGTCGGCTCGACGGGCGCCGGCAAGACCACTGTCACCAACCTGCTCAGCCGCTTTTACGACATTGATGACGGGGGTATCACCATTGACGGGGTGGATATCCGCGACTACAAGCGCGACGACCTGCGCCGCAACATTGCGATGGTGTTGCAGGACACCCATCTGTTCACCGGCACGGTGATGGAGAACATCCGCTACGGGCGCCCCGATGCCACCGACGACGAGGTGATTGCCGCCGCCAAGACCGCCAGCGCGCATTCCTTTATTATGCGCTTGCAGGATGGGTATGACACCCTGCTCGAAGGGGACGGCGCCAATCTGTCGCAGGGCCAGCGCCAGCTGCTCAACATCGCGCGCGCCGCCATCAGCCACGCGCCGATTTTGGTGCTGGATGAGGCGACCAGCTCGGTGGATACCCGTACCGAACGGCACATTGAGCACGGGCTTGCCCGTCTGATGAAGAACCGCACCACCTTTGTTATCGCCCACCGCCTGTCCACGGTGCGCAACGCCGACACCATTCTGGTACTGGAACACGGCGAGATCATCGAGCGCGGCAACCATGACCAGTTGCTCGCGCAAAAGGGACGGTATTACGAATTGTATACCGGACAAAAGGAATTGGATTAAGGTAGTTGACGCAGGGGAGAGCGGTGGTTCTCCCCTGCGTTTTTTGTTTTGTACGAACCTTAATCCGGCCCCCTCTGACGAGGGGGCTCCGCCGCAGGCGGTGGGGGAGAGATACCCTTGTTTTTTGTTTCTTTTTCTCTCCCTCCGTCAAAAATCAAAGATTTTTGCCACCTCCCTCGTCAGAGGGAGGCTTACGAGGTCTGTACAAACCGCATAACGTCGCGTCATTGTCGAATTTTTCTTATTTTTGTCAAAATGACAAGGGAAATTCCGTTATATTTACGGGTTGCAAGCATCGCGTTAAAGTGCTAAAATACTTACTAACAAATTTTAGGAAAAGAGATGGAGAAGCATGACAAAATTCCGCGCGTTCTTACAACGCAAAAACATTGTGATCTCTCTGCGTCGCTACGGCATCGACGCACTCGGCGCGATGGCGCAGGGTCTTTTCTGCTCCCTGCTTATCGGTACCATTCTCAACACCCTCGGCTCACTGACCGACATCGCGATTTTCTCGCAGGTCGGCGGCTACGCCTCCCAAATGGCCGGCCCTGCGATGGCCATCGCCATCGGCTACGCCCTGCAATGTCCGCCGCTGGTGCTGTTCAGCCTCACGGCAGTCGGTTGGGCATCCAACGCCCTCGGCGGCGCCGGTGGTCCGCTTGCGGTGCTGATTATCGCCATCGTTGCCGCCGAGCTCGGCAAGGTGGTATCCAAAGAAACCAAAATCGACATTCTCATCACCCCTCTTGTCACCATCTTCTCGGGCGTGGGACTGGCCGCCCTCATTGCCGCCCCCATCGGTGCCGCCGCCAACTGGTTCGGCAACCTCATTATGTGGGCGACCGACCTGCAGCCCCTGCTGATGGGTATTCTGGTATCGGTGGCGGTCGGCATCGCGCTGACCCTGCCCATCAGCTCCGCCGCCATCTGCGCGGCACTCGGGCTGACGGGTCTTGCCGGCGGCGCCGCGGTTGCCGGCTGCTGTGCGCAGATGGTCGGCTTTGCGGTGCTTAGCTTCCGCGAGAACAAATGGGGCGGACTGGTCGCGCAGGGTCTCGGCACCTCGATGCTGCAAATGGGCAACATCGTGCGCAACCCCCGTATCTGGATTCCTGCCACGCTGGCGAGCGCCGTCACCGGCCCCATCGGCGTCATCACGGGGTGGTTCACCCCTGCCGATGCCGCGCTCGCCATCACCCCCTCCGCGATGGACTGGATCGGGCTGGCGCTTGTCTGCATCGTCCTGCCTGCCGTGCTGACGTGGCTCATCGGCCTTGTGTGCCGCCGCCTCGGCTGGATCAAAGACGGCGACCTCAAACTGGACCTGTAATCAACAAAAACGGAGCTTCGTCTGTGAGCGAAGCTCCGCTTTATTTAACCGCGTAAGCGATATTGTTTCTTTGTTGTTGCAAAGATTGACAGAGTATGGTAAACTTACCTTATTGTACGATGACCATCTCGCCCGAAAGGAGCGTTCTCTATGAATATTCTTATCGTGGGTTGCGGCAAGATCGGTTCCACCATCCTTGCCAGCCTCACCGCCGAGGGACACGACATCACCGCCGTCGAAATTGACCGCGACGCCCTCGAACAAATCACCAACGTTTATGACGTGATGGGTGTCTGCGGCAACGGCGCCGATTGCGAAACGCTCGCCGAGGCCGGTGTCGCGGATGCCGAGATGTTTATCGCCGTGACGGGTTCGGACGAGCTGAATATGCTCGCCTGCTACCTCGCAGGACGTATGGGCGCGCGCCACACCATCGCCCGTATCCGCAACCCCGAATACAACGATCAGTCCCTCACCTTTATGAAGCAGGAATTGGGGCTGTCGATGGCCATCAACCCCGAGTTGCTTGCCGCCACCGAGCTGTATCACACGCTGAAACTTCCCTCTGCCGCCAAGATCGAGACCTTCTCGCGCGGCAATTTTGAAATGATTGAGTTGCATCTCAAAGAAGGGTCGCCCTTACTGGGCGCGCCGCTGTATCAGCTGCGCTCGAAATTTAACGCCAAATTCCTCATCTGCGTGGTTCAGCGCGGCGACGAGGTATATATCCCCGACGGTAATTTCGTGCTGCGTGCCGACGACCGCATCGGTCTGACCGCCTCCCGTGCCGAAATCCAAAAGCTGATGCGCGCGATGGGCGTGGCATCCAAGCAGGCAAAATCGGTGATGATTCTCGGCGGCAGCCGCACCGCGTTCTATCTGGCGAAGCGCCTGCTCGCCGCCGGCACGGACGTCAAAATCATCGACCGCGATCGCGCGCTGTGCGAGGACCTGTGCGAGGCGTTGCCCAAGGCGGTGGTCATCCACGGAGACGGCTCTCATCAGGAGCTGCTCGCCGAAGAGGGCCTCGCGGATATGGACGCCTTCGTTTCACTCACGGGTATGGACGAGCAGAACATCCTGCTGTCCTTCTTTGCCTCCTCGCAAAACGTGCCGAAGGTGATTTCGAAAATCAACCGCCCCGAGCTTGCCTCGATGGCCAGCCGTCTGGGGCTGGACTGCATCGTATCCCCCCGAAAGATCATCGCAGACGTGCTGGTGCGGTATGCGCGTGCCCTGCACAATTCGATGGGCAGTACCATCGAAACGCTGTACACCCTGATGGATGACCGCGCCGAGGCGGTGGAATTCCTCGTGCAGGATGAGCCGACGCTGGTGGACATCCCTCTCAAAGACCTGCCACTCAAGCCCAACATCCTCATTGCCGGCATCATCCGCAACCGCAAGCCCATCATCCCCACGGGTGATGACCGCATCCTCGCCGGAGATAAGGTGGTTCTGCTGGTTGCCGGACAGCATTTGCAGGAGCTTCGGGATATTCTTCGATAACTTCTTCAAGGAAGGTTTTATATGAATCGCAGAATGGTATTTTATATGATCGGGCAGATCATCAAGCTGGAAGCGGCGGTACTGGTGCTTCCGGCGTTGGTGGCACTGCTCTATCGCGAAACAAGCCTGTGGGCAATCCTCGCCACCGCAGGGATTGCGCTGGCGTTGGGCTTTGCACTCACCCTGCTCAGCCGCCCGACCTCGCAGGTAATATACGCGCGCGAAGGCTTTGTCATTGTCGCACTGTCGTGGCTGGCGCTGTCCGCCGTCGGGGCGCTGCCCTTCTTCCTCAGCGGCGAAATACCGCAGTACGTGGACGCGTTTTTTGAAACGGTCAGCGGCTTCATGTATTCGTGTGTTTCAATCTTAGTTTTTTTGGAAATCCTGTCTGGGAAGATCAGATTCCCTCTTAACCAAAACAAAAAAACAACATGAGATTTATAGACAAATACCCAGAATGCAAAGGGTGTCCAGTCACAAAGTACTGTGGCACCATGATAGCATCCTCAAGACTGTGCAACAGTTATGAGGACAATGAGAAAGCAAATAAAAGTGCCAATCAGAAAACAGACAACCCAACATTTTAGAGATGGACATAAAAAAAGAGTACGAAAAATATGCCAGACAATTTGGAATACTTGTAAGATTTGAAGATTGGGCATGGCACAGAAGCAAAACAATATTCATTTCCCATATGATTCAACAGACTGCGGGAAAAACCTCAAAAACAAAATCAAATGAATGTATTCGGAAGTAACAGCAATTATCCTCCAGGAGTAAATGACAACACACCCGGAGCACCATGGAACCAACCTGAAAATGAGCCTGTGGATGTGGATGTGTGTGTCAGTATCACCATGAGCAAGAACACTACGATAGAGACAGCAGACTGTATTGCAGAGTCATGGGATGACTGTGAG